>DNLN01000085.1:892-8160 GCA_003488465.1 Sutterella sp.
GATTTCCCTCAGTTCGTTCCCGTGGAGCCGAACCCTCCGGCGCCGCGCTCGGAGGCCTCAAACGCTTCGACGACATTGAAGTCGGCCCGGGCGACCGGAACGAAGACGAGCTGCGCGAGGCGCTCCATGGGCTCGAGCGTGAAGGGGGCTTTGCCGCGGTTCCAGGTTGAGATCATGAGCTCGCCCTGGTAGTCCGAGTCGATGAGGCCGACGAGGTTTCCAAGGACGATGCCCTTCTTGTGGCCGAGGCCGCTCCTCGGAAGAATGACCGCGGCATAGGCCGGGTCGCCGATGTGGATGGCGATGCCGGTCTTCACGAGGACGGTTTCGCCTGGTTCAATCGTGATGGGAGCGTCCAGCATGGCGCGTAGATCGAGGCCTGCGCTCCCGGCGGTGGCGTAGCGGGGAAGGGCGTCGGCCGCCCGCGGATCAAGAATCTTCAGATCGACGTGCATTTAGCGGCTCCTTCTGGTCTTGTCGCGCAGTTTGGCGCTTGCGACAAAGCCGACGAACATCAGCACCATGCCGACCGGAATGATGTCCTCCATCTCGTAGGTGACGCCGAAGGCAAAGCACAGGATGCCGCAGAGCAGGATGGCCGGGCCGATGAGATTCAGGGCAAAGCGCGTGTGTTCGAGCTTCTGCTGAATGCGCTCCTGGGCGATCTGCTCCTCTTCCTGGATGACTTGCCGGCCGCTTTTCACCTGAACCTGACCGATGTCGTTCTGGGTCACGACGCCGGCGCGAATCCCTGAAAGTTCCTTGACTTTACCCGCCTGGATCTGATCGATGTACTTGACGTAGTCTCCGCTTTTGGGTTCAAGATCTAATGCACTGTTGCTCATTGCTGTGTTCCTTGCGTCGCCAGCCGGGCGACGCGCTGAATGATTTCTTCTGCAATTTCGATTTTAGCGGCCGGACCGAATGCGTCAGCTCCGTCCCGGGTGACAAAGATCACCTCGTTGTCGTCGGCCTGGATGGCCCGGTCGGCGGCATTTGCGACGATCATGTCGGCCCCTTTGCTCAGGAGCTTTTCCTTCGCATATCCGAGGATGTCCCGGGTCTCGGCGGCAAAGCCGACGCACACGGCCGGACGGCGCGAGAGGGCGCAGACCTCGGCCAGAATGTCCGGATTGCGCGTGAATGCGATCTGCGGCGCGCCTTCGGTCTTTTTGATCTTGTCCGCGGACGGGTTGGCAACGCCCCAGTCTGCGACGGCGGCCACGGCGATGAACGCATCGCACAGGGGGGCGCGCTCAAGCGTCGCCTCGTGCATCTCACGGGCCGACTCGACGCAGATGCGCTTAATGCCCCGGGGAGCGCTGAGCGCGACGGGCCCGGAGACGAGCGTCACATCGGCGCCTGCAAGCCTTGCGGCGCGGGCGATGGCGTAGCCCTGCTTGCCGGAGCTGCGGTTGGTGATTGCGCGCACCGGATCGATCGCTTCATACGTGGGACCGGCGGTGACGAGCACCTTCCTGCCCAGAAGAGGCTTGGGAGCGAGCAGGGCGATGCACTCTTCGAGAATGTCCGCGGGCTCGAGCATCCGGCCGGGACCGCTCACGCCGCAGGCCAGATCCCCGGCGGCCGGGCCGAGAATCGCCGCGCCGTCAGCGGTGAGGGTGCGAACGTTGCGCTGCGTGGCCGGATTGCTCCACATGGCGCTGTTCATCGCGGGCGCAAAGGCAACGGGGCAGGTGCGCGCGAGGATTACGCTCGAGACGAGATCGTCGGCGATGCCGCAGGCGGCTTTCGCGAGGATGTCAGCGGTGGCCGGAGCGACGACGAGCAGATCGCAGCCGCGTCCGAGCGCAAGGTGCGGCATGCCGCCCGAGAACTGGTCGACGTGCACGGGGCCGCCCGAGAGCGCCTCAAAGCTGAGCGGCGCAACAAATCGGGTTGCGGCCTCGGTCATCGCCACGCGCACCCGGGCGCCTGCGCGCGTGAAAAGCCGCACGAGTTCGCAGGCCTTGTAGGCGGCGATTCCGCCAGTCACGGCAAGCGTGATGTTTTTCCCGGAAAGATCCATGTCAAAAGCGGTCCGCAGCGCCTTGGCTGCGAACCTTCCAAAAGAGATTCATCACAGGGATTGTAGAGGAAACACGGGCGGCCAAACACAGTGCCTGGCCGCCCGGCTTTTCTCATTCGGCGCCGCCGGCGAGCACCGCGACCGCTCTGGTGAGGCTTGCCTCTGCGCCCCTGATGTTGAGCGGCAGGCAGCTCAGCGTGAAGACCTGCCGCGGGAGCTTCTTCAGGTTGCACAGATTCTCGATCAGCACCGTCTGGTTCATGCCAAGCAGCGTCTTGTGATTTCTGACCGAGTCAGCCGAATCGAAGCTGCAGACGTCGATGCCGATTCCCTTGAAGGACCGTGCGGACAGGGCGCGGCAGAGCTCGACGGAGGGAACCGGGTGGCGGAAATACTCGACGGTTCCCCAGTGCTCTTCCCAGCCGGTCCTGAGCAGAACGAAGTCCGCTTTGCCGAGAAGTTTTGACTGGGAGTCCAGAACCGAAACGGGGATCTCCCCGTTGACGGCAGCGCCCACGCAGTCCACAACGAGAGCCGGGCCGGTGAAGTGCTCGATGGGGAAGGCGTCGATGGTCCGGCCTTTGTCGATGACGTGGCTCGGCGCGTCCAGGTGCGTGCCCAGATGCAGCCCGGTCGAGATTTCTGTGAGGCGGTAGCCGTCCTCGCCGAGCGAGCGCGTACGCTGCATGAGAAACTGCGGATCGCCAGGAAAGACCGGCATTGATTCCTCGATCGGGTGCGACAGGTCGACGATGCTGTAGGTCTGCTCCCAGGGATCGCGCGCGGACTTCATCTCGGAGCGCAGCTTGTTGCGCGTGCAGTCCGGATTTTCCAGAAAGAACCTGTTGGGAACGAATTTTCCGTCCACGACCGAGCCGATGTAGCGCCGCTGCTGCTTGCCGCGAAGCCCCTTCTTGGCGGACTTGTCGTAGTAGTAGACGGGAAAGAATACGTAAGTCCTGTCGCCGCTTCGCTGCTGCAAAGCCCCTTCGGGCAATCCGATGACTTCATTCTTTGACAAGACCTGCTCCTTTTGAACAGCTGCCTGATGCTGATGCGGCCAAAAAATCACGGCGCCGCATGGCGCAAATTCAAAAAACCGAGCGGATTTTGATCTGCAGACAACTTATATTGTGTCGTAATTCTACCTTGTTTTTGGAAATCGTGACAGCCGTGTTTCCCTTAGATTTGAAATGGTTGGTTATAGATCTGAAGGAACTGCAAAACAATCAGGCTCTAGCCCGGTGCTCCATTAAATTTCTGAAAAATAGACTTTTAGATAAAAAAGAAGAAGGGGACTCAGTTAAGCCAGGGCAGAAGCCGAGCACGTATAATCCGCGCTACTTTGCGCGGGTGCCTTTCGGGCAGTCGCAGAAGCTGATTTTCAAATTGTTTTTAAAGGTTTTTTGATGAAAATTCTTGTAGCCGTCAAGCGCGTTGTGGACTACAACGTCAAGGTGCATGCGCTGCCCGATCATTCGGGGCTCGACACAGCAACCGCCAAGATGTCCATGAATCCGTTCGATGAGATCGCCGTCGAGGCCGCCGTCCAGATCAAGGAGAAGAATCCGGGTACGGAGGTTGTTGCCGTGAGCATTGGAGGCGGCAAGACGGCCGATACGCTGCGCGTGGCGCTCGCGATGGGGGCCGACCGTGCGATTCATGTGGACAGCGATGTGCTCCTGCAGCCGCTATCCGTTGCGCGCGTGCTCGCACGCGTGGCGCAGGACGAAAAGCCCGACCTCATCGTGACCGGCAAGCAGGCGATCGACAATGATGCGAGCCAGGTTCCGTCCATGCTCTCGGCAATGCTTGACATGCCGGTGGCGATCTGCGTGAACAGGATCGACATTGCCGATGGTGCCGTGACCGTCGTTCGCGAGACCGACGAGGGCATGATGACCGTGAAGGCGGCTCTGCCGGCGGTGGTCTCCGCGGATCTGCGCCTTGCCGAGCCCCGGTACGTGACGCTCCCCTCCATGATGAAGGCCAAGAAAAAGCCGATCGCCGTGGTGAAGGCGGCCGAGCTCGGGCTTGACCTTGCCGACCGGCTCGCCATGACTGAGGTGGTCGAACCCGCAGGGCGCAGTGCCGGCGTGAAGCTCGGCAGCGTCGATGAGCTCGTCGACGTGCTCAAGAACAAGGTCAAGGCGCTCTAAGTGGGGGAAGAAAAATGAAAGTACTCGTTGTTGCCGAACATGACTGCCGGTCCCTGAAGAGCGTGACGCTGAGCGCGATTGCCGCGGCGCTCAAGTTCGCCCCCGAAACCGATGTGCTTGTCGCCGGTAGCGGGTGCGGCGCCGCCGCACAGGCTGCTGCGGCCGTCAAGGGCGTCCATGAGGTGCTCGTTGCCGACGCGCCGCAGCTTGCCAATCAGCTGCCCGAGGCGCTTGCCGCCACGGTTGCTGCAGTGCAGCGCGAGGGTGCGTACACCCACGTGCTCTTTGTCGCAGGCACGACTGCAAAGGCCGCCATGCCGCGCGCAGCCGCGCTGCTTGACGTGCAGTGCATCTCCGAGATCGCCGAGGTGGTGGACGAACAGACCGTGCGCCGCTTCATTTACGCGGGCAGCATCCTCTCGACCGTGAAGAGTTCGGGTCAGATCCTCATGGCGTCCGTGCGTCCGACCGCTTTTGAGCCCGTGGCGGGCGAGCAGGCTCCGTGCGCCGTGCGTGCGACGGCCGCTGCCGCCGCTCCGAGAGGCTTTGAGTTCGTGTCCGTTGCCGCTGAAAAGAGCGACCGTCCGGACCTTGTGACCGCCAAGATCGTAGTCTCGGGCGGCCGCGGCGTCATTGATGACGCTGGCTGGCAGGAGCTCGTGCGCTTTGCCGATCAGATCGGCGCGGCCGTGGGCAGCACCCGCGCCCTGGTGGACGCCGCCATCTCGCCGAGCGAGACGCAGGTCGGCCAGACGGGTAAGATCGTCGCGCCGCAGCTGTATTTCGCCTTCGGCATCTCGGGCGCCATCCAGCACGTTGCAGGCATGAAGGACTCCAAGGTGATCGTTGCCGTCAACAAGGATCCCGAAGCCCCGATTTTCGAGATGTGCGACTACTATCTCGAGGCTGACGCCGTTGAGACGATCAAGGAGCTTTCAGCCAAGCTTTAACAAGGGTGAGCCGGAGGACCGGGGGTCTTCCGGCGTCTTTTCCAGGACCCACAGGACGAGCATCCCGGACACCGTTCGGGAAAGGCTGAGAGTTGGGGGATATGTAGGGGTTAATCCCCTGTTTTTTTGCGGTATTTTTGCAAAAGATAACAAAAAACCTCTGATTTCTCAGAGGCTTTTGTCTAGAATCCGTGGTGCCCAAGACTGGACTCGAACCAGCATGCCTTTCGGCGCTGCGACCTGAACACAGTGCGTCTACCAATTTCGCCACTTGGGCACGGCGTCCTTAACGAACGAGGGCGAATTCTACATGGAAATTTGTACTTGTCAATGACAGTCGCGAAAAAAACTAATTCTAAAAAAACAAGAACCCTTCCTGCAAGTCTGCCCGGTCCCTTCATGCCGATTCGGGGGGCGAGACTGCAAAAAGCAAAAAAAGCTGTTCTTTCAGCGATGAGCCGGGAGAGCGATCCCAAGGAGATGGATGAGCTGCGCGTGTTTCTCACCGGCAGCGCCTGCCTCACGATCGAGGAGATCGATGCGGCGCTTGCTGATCTGATCCTTTCCGGCGCAGTGATCGGAGACGACAGAAAGGGCTGGTATTGCTCGCCTCGCTATGCCCTGATGGAGGGCGTGGTGCAGGGGGCCCGCAGCGGGTTTCGGTTCGTTGAGGATGGCACCGGTTACGAGTGGCCGATCTCCAACAGCGAGTTCGTGCCCGTGTTTCCCGGGGACCGCGTGACGGCGCTTGCCGGTCCGACCGATGACTATGGGCGCAAAACAGCCAGGATTCAGGAGGTCGAGAGCCGCTACAGCACGCGCTTTGTGTGCCGCTATGCGAATGCGGCGGTGACCGACGACGGCTGGACGATTCTCTACACGGTCGATCCGTACGGATCGGCTCCGGTTGCGGTGCCTAAGAGCGAGCTCGGGGCCGCCAGAAGGACGGCCGTCGTCGTGGACCTCACGGGCGAGCTCATCCGCACCCGCGACGGGAGGAACATCCCGGCTGCGCGTGTTGACCGCGTGATTGGCAGGCTCGATGAGGCCGATGTCGAGCTCGAGGTCGCGATGCAGCGCTTTGAACTGCCGCACGAGTTTCCCCAGGCCGTTCTCGATGAGGCGGGCTCGCTCCCGGACAAGGTGCCCGCATCGGAGGCGAAAAGCCGCGTTGATCTGCGAGACATCCCCTTTGTGACGATCGACGGCGAGGACGCACGGGACTTTGACGATGCCGTCTGGTGCGGGGAGGATGGCCCTGGCTGGCGCCTTCTGGTTGCGATCGCCGATGTGAGCCACTACGTCACGCCGGGCTCGGCCCTTGACGCCGAGGCGCAGAACCGGGCGACCAGCGTGTACTTTCCGCGCAAGGTGATTCCGATGCTGCCCGAGAAGCTCTCCAACGGGCTGTGCTCGCTCAATCCGGACGTGGACCGCTGCACGCTCGTGTGCGACATGCTCGTCACGGCCGAGGGCGAAGTGTCGGCCTATCAGTTTTACCCCGCGCTCATTCACTCGCACGCGCGTCTGACCTACGCGTCGGTGTGGACGGCGCTGCAGGGCGAGCCCGCGGAGATCATCGAGCGGGGCGCGGATCCGTCCGACATCCTGCGGCTGCATGCGCTCTTCAAGGCGTTCATCGCTGCCAGAAAGCGCCGCGGCGCGATCGACTTTGAAACGACCGAGACGCAGTTCGAGTTCGACCCTGAGGACGGACACATCACCGCAATCAAGAGGCGCGACCACAACGATGCGCACCGGATGATCGAGGAGTGCATGCTTGCCGCGAACGTGTGCGCCGCCGACTTTGTCGCCCGCAGCAAGGACGGGAGTCTGTACCGCGTGCACGAGCCGCCTGCGCCGGAGCGCCTTGAGGCGCTTCGAGCAACGCTCTCGGCCTTCAATTTGCGGCTCGGGGGCGGCATGAAGCCCACGGCTCAGCATTACGGCGAGGTGCTTGAGGCCCTGAAGGGCCGCCCGGCATACGAAACCGTGCAGATGGCGATGCTGCGCTCCATGCAGCAGGCGATGTACAGCCCGGACAACATCGGGCACTACGGCCTGAACTATCCGGCCTATACGCACTTCACCTCGCCCATCCGCCGCTATCCGGATCTGCTGGTGCACCGC
>DNLN01000179.1:0-1866 GCA_003488465.1 Sutterella sp.
CGAATGGCATGGCGGGATGAATATGACCGCCATGGCCTTCACAAAGAAAATCGACTAGTCGGACTCGCTTCCGGTTTCGCTGGCCTGACCGAACGGCATCCCCTGCGGCCAGGCGATCAGCGCGTCGTGATCCATCTGATTGATGGCGTCAGGGCCCGCCTCCGCTGTATTTACCGCGTAGTTGAGCTTGGCATAGAGCTCAGGAATCTCGTGCTCGAGCACGCCGCGCGCCTTGCGCGGATCCTCTTCAATCATTGCAATTGCTGCAGAAAGTGTTTCCGCAGCGTCCGATAAGGTGTCGAGCAGCCATTGGGCGTCAATCTGAGACATGAAAGGCCTTATTAGGGAAAATACTTAGAGCAAGGTGAATGAGAACGGGATCCAGAAATTCCGTTTTCAATGTGGGGATTTTGCCTGATTACAGGCACCTTGCAAATTCGGCGGAAAACAGCGAACTTTTTTTGAGAATGATTCGCATTTTGATGACTTGCAACATACAATTTCCCCGTTAGGATGACGCCAATCGGAGCCCGGCAGCACGCGACAAAGAGCGTCTGCATCCGACGGGTGCCGACTGTTTTTAGCTTTTTTTTGAAAGGATACGAACATGAACCAGACGACGAAGTACGGTCTGATTTTCCTGGGTGGCATTGTTGTGGGCGCTCTGGGCGCCGCCGCAGTTTCTCGCGGCAACCTCAATGTCAAGCCGCTCGTGAGCGACCTGCTTGCCGGTGGTCTTGAGCTCAAGGACAAGGTGATGGCCGGCGTCGAGGGTATTAAGGAAGATGTCTCCGACGTGGTTGCCGAGGCTCAGGTCAAGAATGAGCAGCGCAAGGCCAGCAAGGAGCAGGCCGAGGCCGCTCAGACTGCCTAAGAGTTTCGCGATTGCGGGATATAACGGCTCGTCCGATGCTTCGCTCGGACGGGATTCAGGCGTCCTTGCCAAAGGGCGCTCTTTTGTCATTTGATCGAACTGACTTGCTGAGTAGGAAAGATGCGTTTTGTATTGGTGCATGAGGTAGGGAACCGGGTTCGCTGGAGAACGGCAAATACGATGACGATCGCTTCGGCTGCCTTTATCGCTGATGAGATTGCCGCCATCGAAGGCATTGAAGGCGTGAAGGTGAGTTCGCGGACGGGCTCCGTGATCGCCACGGTTGCAACCCTCAGGGCCAAGAAGGCGCTCGCCGACTACCTGGCGAGCCTTGAGAAGAATCCGGTGATCCTGCGCCGGCCGCAGGGCTCTGAGCAGGTTTCGGTCGCCACGGGGGACATGCCCGTAGAGGTGCGCCGTGCGCAGAGCCTGTTCGAGCGGGTCGGCCGGATTCTCACCCGCGCGGTGCGTACGATGCCGGTCGTCGAGGCCGCCAAGCATCCCATGCAGCTCCAGGGGCGCGAGCCCGAGGGCGACGAGGCCAGACTCGACTTCACGCCGGTGGTGCGCTGGGTGGCCGTGCGGCCGCTCATGCCCATTGTCGTCAACTGCTTCAACGCCATCCTGGGGGCTATCCCCTATGTGATTGACGGCTTCAAGGCGCTTCTGAAGGGCAAGCTCACCGTTGAGGTTCTCGATGCCGCCGCCATCACCGTGTCGCTTCTGCGTCGGGACTGGCGCACCGCAGGCATCGTGATCCTGCTGCTTGGCATCGGCGACATGCTCGAGCGCTATACGCGCAAGAAGTCCTTGAAGAGCCTTGCCGACCAGCTTTCCGTGCAGGTTGACAGGATCTGGATCCGCAAGGGCGAGGGCGCGGTTGTGATTCCGATGACCGAACTCGGCGAAAAGGATGTCGTCGTGGTTCGTACGGGCAACACGATTCCGGTCGACGGCGTGGTGGTGGCGGGCGACGCCGCCGTCAATCAGGC
>DNLN01000179.1:1925-4321 GCA_003488465.1 Sutterella sp.
GACCGGCGAGCCCCTTCCGGTGCACCGTACCGTGGGCGGCTCGGTCTTTGCCGGCACCGTGGTCGAGGATGGTGAGATCGACATCGCACCGACCCAGACCGGACAAGGCACCCGCCTTAACCAGATCATCAAGTTCATCGAAAACAGCGAGCAGACCAAGGCGACGATCCAGGGCAAGGCAGAGCGTCTTGCCGACGCAATCGTGCCGCTGAACTTCGCGCTCTTTTTCCTCGTGCTCGCCACGACACGCAACTTTGCTCGCGCCTCGGCCGTGCTGATGGTCGACTACTCGTGCGCGCTGCGCCTTGCAACGCCGCTGGCGATTCTCTCGGCTATGAAGGAGGGCGTCTCCAATGGCGTGCTCGTCAAGGGCGGCAGGTTCCTCGAGGCGCTTTCGGAAGTCGACACGGTCGTGTTCGACAAGACGGGCACGCTCACGCAGGCAAGCCCCAAGCTCGCCGATGTCATCCCCGTGGACGGCAAGACCTCCCGGGAGGACATGCTCACCCTTGCGGCGTGCCTTGAAGAGCATTTCCCTCATCCCGTCTCGCGCGCCGTCGTGGCCGCAGCCAAGGCCCAAGGGCTCGAGCATGCCGTCGAGGCGCATGACGCCAATGTCGAATACGTCGTAGCTCATGGCATCTGCTCTTCGGTTGACGGGCATAAGGTCATCATCGGCTCCCGGCACTTCGTTGAAGAGGATGAGGGCGTGGATGTGGCCTTTGCCATGCCGGAGGTTGAAAAGCTTGCCGCCGAGGGCAAGACCGTGCTTTACATGGCTTACGGCGGCAGATTGATGGGGCTCATCGGCATTGCCGACCCGCTCCGTCCCGAAGCCCGCGAAGTAATCGCCGCACTGCGTGCGCGCGGCATCAAGCGCATCGTGATGCTGACGGGCGACGAGGAGAAGACGGCCTGCAATGTGGCCAGAATTCTCGGAGTGGACGACTACCGCAGCCAGGTTCTTCCCACGGACAAGGCGAGTTACATCGAGCAAATCAAGAAGCAGGGCGCCAAGGTTCTGATGGTCGGCGACGGCATCAACGACAGCCCGGCGCTCTCGGCTGCCTATGTCGGCGCCACGCTGCGCGAGGGCTCCGCGATCGCCCAGGAGGTGGCCGACGTCGTGTTCACCAACAACACCCTGCACGATCTGCCGTACGCCATCGACCTCGGCCGGGCCGCCATGGGCAAAATCAACCAGAACTTCCGCATGTCCGTGGGGCTGAACACGTGCTTTCTCGGAGGCGGTCTGATCGGCGTGCTGCCGCCCGCAACCGGCGCCGTCCTGCACAACATGACCACGCTTGGCGTGTGCGTGAACGCACTGCGCTCGCCCACCGGCCGGGCCGTTGAAAAGCGCAACTGGGTTGCCGATGCCATCGACGTACTCTCGGCTCCTGGTGAAGAATAGTGAGAAGAGATTTTGAAAATGGATGAAAGCTTGAAGAAGTATGTCCGCTCCTTTGTTCCGGGGCGCATGAGGATTCGTCACCCGGGGCTTGTCGGAATCTCCAAGGCCGACCAGCAGGGCATCATCGAGTACATCAGTTCCATCGAGGGCGTTACCGGAGTGTCGATGAACCCGGTCGTGGGCAGCCTGCTGCTCACCTGGGATGCGGCTCGCATCACAGCGGCCGACATCGAGAACTACGCCCAGTTCTTTGCCGGCATGATTCCGGAGCAGGCCCCGGCCGCCAAGCCCGCGCCCCGCAAGGAGATCGCCAAGGCCAAGGCCGAATTGAAAAAGACCGGAATCGCCGTTGCCGACAAGGTGGCCGCCGTTGTCGTTCCCGGAGTGAAGGCCGGCAAGAAGGCCCGACGCATGGCGCATAATCGCATCATGCTCACGGCCCTGTGCACCTGCGTCTGCGGACTGTGCGTGAGGAACACCGTGCATGCGGTCTTCGGCTGGAGCTTTGCCGCGCTGCTCGGCTACCACATCTATCAGCACAGAAAGGTTCTTTGATGAAACAGCAGGAAACCGCCCCGAAAGGCCCGGCCATTGTTCGCTGGATAGCGCTCTTTGTCGTCTGCTGTCTGTGCGTGGCGGTTGCCTGCCTTGCCTTTGCCGTTGCTGTGGGCATGGCTGCCGCGGCGCTGCTCGCGCTGCTCTCTGGCTATGTCCTCAAGCCCGATGAAACCCGTGCATTGATCTGCGCCCTGAGCGGACGCATCGACGGCTTCCGGCAGGCCTTCCAGACCTTTGCCGAAGCCATGCGGGACATCGTTCACACGATGTCTGAGACAGCCAAATCCTTTACGCAGGCAGAGTCTGCTCGCGACGCCGCATCTTCGGCCGGAAAGGCACCCGTGCAGGAAAACGCCGTGCAAGAGGGCTCTTCCCCGAAGAAATCTTCCCAGCCTTGCCAGGATTCGCAAAAAAGCGCCTGAAG
>DNLN01000022.1 GCA_003488465.1 Sutterella sp.
TCTCCCCTTGTGCATGCCGAGATCGGCGCCTACGCAAGGGAAAAAGGCATTGAGCAGTTCTGGTGCGCTGGCGCGGAGATGACCGCCGCCGCTGCCGCCTTCGGTGATCGGGCGCGGCACTTTGACAGCATGGGCGAACTTGCCCAGGCCGCCCTCGAGGCTGCGCAAAAACCCGTTTCCATGCTGGTGAAGGCTTCAAACTGCATGGGATTTGCGAAAATCGTTGAAGCGCTGGTTCAGGCCGGGTAATAAATTTTCAAGTAGGTTGGCTCACCATGTTGCTGCATTTCTTTCAATGGATCTCCGAGTACTACCCCAATTTCAGCGTATTCAACTACCTGAGCTTGCGGGCGCTGCTGGCGGCCCTGACTTCGATGTTCATCGGCTTTGCCTTTGCGCCCTGGGTGATTCGCGAACTGAGGGCGCTCAAGCTCGGACAGGAAGTGCGCGGGTATGGACCGAAGTCCCATCTGGCCAAGCAGGGCACGCCGACAATGGGCGGCGTGCTGATTCTCGTGGCGATCGGACTGGCGACGCTGCTCTGGGCCGACCTCAGGAACCGCTTCATCTGGGTGGTGCTCTTTGTGACAATCGGCTACGGGCTCGTGGGCTGGACGGACGACTACCGCAAGGTGGCGCGCCACGACCCCGAGGGCATGAGCGCTCGGGAGAAGTTCGGCTGGCAGAGCCTGATCGGCGGCATCGCGGCCGTATATCTTGCCTTTGCCGTGGCGCTGCCCGCAGACAGCAATGTCTTCAGCTCGTTTGCGCACTGGGTTACGAATGGATTTGAACTGCCGGCGCCGGCAAAACTTGACCTCATCGTGCCGTTTTTCAAGACGATCGCCTATCCGCTCGGCATCTGGGGGTTCATCGTGCTCACGTACATCGTGATCGTCGGCACGTCGAACGCCGTCAATCTCACGGACGGGCTTGACGGCCTGGCCATCATGCCGAGCGCCATGGTGGGAGCCGCGCTCGGCATCTTCGCCTATGTTGAAGGCCGCGCCGACTTTTCGAACTACCTCTACATTCCGTACATTCCCGGTGCCGGAGAGCTCGTTGTGGTGTGCGCTGCGCTTGCCGGCGCGGGTCTTGCCTTCCTGTGGTTCAACACGTATCCGGCGCAGGTGTTCATGGGAGACGTCGGAGCGCTTGCCCTTGGCGGCTGCCTCGGCACGGTCGCCGTCATCACAAGGCAGGAGATCGTTCTTGCCATCATGGGCGGCGTCTTCGTGATGGAGACTCTCTCGGTGATCATCCAGACCACGTACTTCAGGCTCACGCACGGAAAGCGCGTGTTCCTGATGGCTCCGATCCACCATCATTTCGAGCTCAAGGGCTGGAAGGAAACGCAGGTCGTGGTTCGCTTCTGGATCATCACGTTCATTCTGGTGCTGGTGGGACTTTCGACCTTGAAGATTCGCTGATGAAAAAGACCGCTTTGATTTTGGGCTGCGGCGCCTCGGGGCTTGCCGCAGCCGAGTATTTGAAAAGGCAGGGCTGGAGCCTTGCCGTGGCTGATACGCGCAGCGCCCCCGGAGGGCTTGCGCGTTTGCGTCAGATTGACGAGGCCGCCCGGTTCACGGGCGGCGGCATCCCTGTTTCGCTTCTTGATGATGCCGGGCTCGTGGTGATGAGTCCGGGGCTCTCGCCCGATCATTCCGAAGCCGCCCCGCTTGTTGCAAGGGCACGCAAGGAGGGTATTCCCGTCATCGGGGAGATCGAACTGTTTGCCCGCGAGCTCGCCAGGCTCAAGGCTGAGTGCGGATACGCGCCCAAGGTAATCGGCATTACGGGGACAAACGGCAAGACGACGACAACGACGCTGGTCGGCCTCATGATGAGCGCAAGCGGCGTGAAGACGCATGTCGCGGGCAACATCGGCCCCAATGCCGTCACCGAACTCCTCAAGTGCGAGGATGCCGGTGAGTTGCCTGAGTGCTGGGTGCTTGAACTGTCGAGTTTTCAACTGGAGACGACCACAACGCTTCACTGCGAGTGCGCAGCGTTCCTCAATCTCACGCAGGACCATATCGACTGGCACGGATCGCTTGAGCTCTACGGCAAGGCTAAGCAGCGCATCTTCAGCGAGAACACCGTGCGCGTTCTCAACCGGGACGATGCCGCTACGCTCTCGGCTGCGGTGCCTGCGCTCACCGAAAGCTTTGGCGAGAGCGAGCCCTCAGCGCCCGGCGAGTGGGGCCTGGCAAGCCGGGACGGCATGCTTTGGCTGAGCAGAATTGCCAGAGTGGCGCCATCGGCAGGCAAGGGCCGGATCTTCCGGGAGCCCGAACCGCAGCTTGAGCTTCTGATGCCCGAGGACGCGCTCAGAATCCGCGGCCGACACAACGCCATGAATGCGCTTGCGGCGCTCGCGCTCACGCTTGCGGCGGGGGGATCGCTTGCGGCGGCTCTCAATGTGCTTTCGACCTATCGGGGCGAAGCTCACCGAGTGCAGAGCGTGCTCACGGTCAAGGGCAGGGAGTTCATTGACGATTCCAAGGGAACCAATGTCGGCGCGACGGTGGCTGCGCTGCTTGGCCTGGGGCGCGCCGGTACGCGCAGCTCGATCATTCTTGGCGGGGATGCCAAGGGGCAGAATTTCGATCCGATCGTGCAGGCGCTCAGGCAGTATGCGAGCCATGTCGTTCTGATCGGGCGCGATGCGCCCGTGATCGCGGCGGCGCTTGATGCCGCGGGTATTGCCTACGAGCAGTGCGGAACTGATTTTGAAAAAGCCGTTGACAGGGCCTATGAAGCGGCGCGCGAAGGCGAGGCGGTGCTCCTTAGCCCGGCCTGCGCGAGCTGGGACATGTTTACGAGTTATGCCGAGCGCTCGGCCCGTTTCATCGAGCGTGCCCGGCAGATCGCCGAGCGGGATGGCAGCGCGTAGGAGACTGTGGCTGTGGGCTGGTTTAGCGGGAAAAAAAGGTACGCGGGAGACGAGCTGCTTGATACGGGGTACACCTTTGAGGGGCTGCCTCGCTCGAACGTGGGTCCCGAAGGGTACGATCTGCCGCTTGTGCTGGTGGTTGCGGCACTTCTGTGCATCGGCGCGCTCATGGTGTATTCGGCCTCCATTTCGCTAGCAGACAGCCCGAAGTATCACACGACGTACACGCACTTTCTCGTGCGGCACCTGATATCGATCGGCATAGCGCTGTGCGTCGGCTCCGTCGCCATGTTCATTCCGATGCGCGTTTGGCGAAGGCTCTCGCCGGCGATCATTGTCATCGCGATGCTGCTTTTGATTGCTGTGCTCGTTCCTGGCGTCGGCCGGTCGGTGAACGGCGCAAGGCGTTGGATCGGCCTGGGGTTCATGAACCTGCAGGTGTCCGAGGTTGCGAAATTTGCCGCGGTTGTCGGCGCCTCCTGGTTCGCCGTGAGTCGCCAGGACTACATGCACTCGCTCGGCAAGGGGTTCTTGCCGATGGCGCTGTGCCTCGGGTTTGGTGCTGCGCTCATCAGCATGCAGCCCGATCTGGGCGCGACGATGGTGACGATCAGCATCACCATGGGGGTGCTGTTTCTGGGTGGCCTGAACATGGGCATTTTCCTGTTCGTCATTCTCGCCGTGGTGGTTTTCGGCGTGGTTGCCGTGGTATTCACCCCCTGGCGCGTCGGTCGCGTGATGGCCTACCTCAATCCCTGGGACGCGGAGAACACGCTGGGCAAGGCCTATCAGTTGAGTCATTCGCTCATCGCCTTCGGCCGCGGAGAGTGGACGGGCGTGGGGCTAGGCGCCTCGGTTGAAAAACTCCACTATCTGCCCGAAGCGCACACGGACTTCATTCTGGCCGTGATCGGCGAAGAACTTGGATTTGTCGGCGTGTGCGCCGTACTGATCCTCTTTTACATCTTCATTCGCAAGGCGTTTGCCATCGGCCGCCAGGCGATCAAGCTCGATCAGATTTACAGCGGCCTGGTTGCCGAGGGCATCGGCATCTGGGTTGCCGTCCAGGTCATCATCAACGGCGGCGTTGCCACGGGGCTGCTGCCGACCAAGGGATTGACATTGCCGCTGGTGAGCTATGGGGGCTCCTCACTCCTCGCTACAATTACTGCTGTTGCGCTGTTGCTGCGGGTGGATCGAGAAAACCGCATTTTGATGCGCGGCGGAAGCGTTTAGGACTAGACCAATGACGAGCGAAACCAAACAAAAACACCTTGTGATCACGGCCGCCGGTACAGGCGGCCATGTCATGCCGGGGCTAGCTGTTGCAAGGGAAATGAAAAGGCGCGGCTGGCGCGTGACGTGGATCGGCACTCAGAGCGGCATGGAAGGCGCGCTCGTAGCCAAGGATTCGATTGATTTCATCGGGCTAGACTTTCGCGGCGTCCGCGGCAAGGGCTTCATGGGCAGCCTTGTCGGGCTCTGGAAGCTGCGCCAGTCAAGCGCCCGCTGCAAGAAGCTGCTCGGCGAGCTCCGGCCCAACGTGGTGTTCACCACGGGCGGCTATGTTGCCGTTCCCGTTACGGCCGGCGTGAAGAAATTCGGCACCAAGATGGTCATCATGAACTGCGACGCAGAGCTGCTGATGTCCACGCACATGATCGTCAAGTATGCATGGGGTCTTGCTTGCGGCTTTGCAGGCTCGGCCCGCTCCTATGCACCCAAGATCGCCAAGATCACCGGCAACCCCGTTCGTGCCGACATCGAGGCGATCGAGCCGCCCGAAGAGCGTCTGGCCGGACGCGAGGGCAGGATGCATCTGCTCGTTTTCGGCGGAAGCCTCGGAGCCAAGGTGCTCAACGAGACGTTGCCCAAGGCGCTCGCGCTCTTTGATGAGGACAAGCGTCCGGAGGTGATTCACCAGTGCGGCTCCAAGGCCGTTGACGAGGTCAAGGCTCTCTATGAGGCCGAGGGCGTCGAGGCCAAGGTGGTCGGATTCATCGATGACATGGCGGCCGCCTACCGCTGGAGCGATCTCGTAGTGTGCCGTGCGGGCGCAACGAGCGTTGCCGAGCTTTGCGCGGCGGGCGTCGCGAGCGTGCTCGTGCCGTTCATCGCGAAGACAACCCAGCACCAGAGGGGCAACGCCAAGTACATGGAGGGCAACGGCGCCTCGGTCATGATCGAGCAGGCCCAGTTCACGCCCGAGCACCTGTTTGGCGTTCTGACGCGCATGAAGCCGGCAAAGATCCTCGATCTGGCCAAAAAGGCCAGGCAGCTTTCACGCAAGAACGCAACGGCGAGCGTGTGCGACATGATCGAATCCGTCGACCGCATGAACAAAAAGCCCTGAGCGGGAGTTGTACCATGAAATTTGTTGTCAAGCATCTGCATTTTGTCGGAATCGGCGGTACGGGCATGTGCGGCATTGCCGAGGTGCTTCTGAACCTGGGCTATACGGTGAGCGGCTCGGACCTTGTAGTGAACGCCGCCACGCAGCGCCTCTCGGCTCAGGGTGCAACCATCCATCGAGGGCACGCTGCCGAAAACATCGAAGGCGCCGATGCCATTGTGATTTCGAGCGCGGTGCATGAGGACAACCCGGAAGTGGTGGCAGCCCGGGCGCGGCACATCCCGGTCGTGCCCCGAGCGGTGATGCTTGCAGAGCTGATGCGCCTGCGCCGCGGCATCGCCGTGGCCGGTGCGCACGGAAAGACCACGACCACCTCGCTCACGGCAACGCTGCTTGCCTGCGGAGGACTCGACCCGACCTACGTGATCGGCGGACGGCTCAACAGCTCCGGCGTGAACGCCAGGCTCGGCACCGGCGAGTACCTGGTTGCCGAAGCCGACGAGTCCGACGCCTCGTTCCTCAACCTCACGCCCGTGGTGTCCGTGATCACCAACATCGATCAGGACCACATGGATACGTACGGGCACGACTTCGAGCGGCTCAAGAAGGCGTTCGTGGACTTCATCGCAAGACTGCCGTTCTACGGCGTTGCCGTGCTTTGCCTGGATGACGAGAACGTGCGTTCCATCATGCCGCAAATCCACAAGCGCATCGTGAGCTACGGGTTTGATCCGAACGCCGATGTTCGGGCAATCGATGTCAGAAGCTGCGGCACGCAGATGCGCTTTACGGTGCTGCGCAAGAATCACGATCCGCTGCCGGTGCTGCTCAATCTGCCGGGCATCCACAATGTGCTCGATTCGCTTGCCGCCATTGCCGTCGCCACGCTCGTTGGCGTCGCGGACGATGCGATCGTCAAGGGGCTTGCGGGCTTTACCGGCGTCGGCCGGCGCTTTGCCCAGTATGGCGACGTGCCGATCAAGGATCGCCCGGGCGAGACGTTCAAGCTCGTGGACGATTACGGGCACCATCCCCACGAGATGGCTGCAACGATCGCCGCGGCTCGCGGCGCCTGGCCCGAGAAGCGCCTGGTGGTGGCGTTCCAGCCGCACCGCTATACCCGCACGCGCGACTGCTTCGAGGACTTTGTCAAGGTGCTCTCGGGCGTGGATGTGCTGGTGCTCGCGGATGTGTATCCGGCCGGAGAATCTCCGATTCCGGGAGCCGATGGCCGCTCTCTTGTGCGGGCGATCCGCATGGTGAGCCATGGCGACATCGTGTTCTGCGACAAGGTCGAAGAGGTGCAGGGAGCGCTCGAGTCGGTCGTGCGCGATGGCGACGTCGTGCTCACCATGGGCGCTGGAAGTATTGGAAAGATTGCGAGCAAGCTCGCAGGTGAGATCTAGTTGAGCGCGTGGCGCGAGACGTGTTACGGGGCAGGCAATGCAGGAACAGTTCAAGGTTGATGATGAAACACGCAAGCGGCTCGGTCGGGTCGCCGTGCTGATGGGCGGGTTTTCCTCGGAGCGCGAAGTGTCGCTCTCGAGCGGCTCCGGAGTGCTCAAGGCGCTCAGGGATGCCGGTGTTGATGCGGTCGGAGTGGATCCGGCTCAGAGTTCGATTGCTGAGCTTGCCGCAGGACATTTTGACCGTGCGTTCATTGCGCTTCACGGTAAGTTCGGCGAGGACGGAACGGTGCAGGGTGCGCTTGAGTACCTGAGGCTTCCGTATACCGGACCCGGCGTGCAGTCGAGCGCAATCAGCATGGACAAGTCCGTGACCTGTGCCATCTGGCGTGCAAGAGGACTGCCTGTTGCACGGGGAATGCTGGTTCATGACAAGGCCGAAGCGCATGCCGTGTATGAAGCGCTTGGCGGCAGCGTGGTTGTCAAGCCGACGCGCGAGGGATCCTCGATCGGCGTGGCAAAGCTGCGCGATGCGGACGAAAAGACCCTTGAGGCGGCGCTTGCCGAATCGCTCAAGTACGGGCCGGTTCTGGTTGAGGAGCGGTTTTTCGGCCGTGAATTCACGGTTGCCATTCTCGACGGAAAGGCTCTTCCCATCATCGAGATCAAGGCGCCCGATGGCGACTATGACTACACGAACAAGTACACCGGAGATGCCGTCAAGTACGACTGCCCGGCAAAGCTTCCCGAAGGCGTCGCCGCAGCGATCCGCAGTGCCTGCGAGAAGGCGTTTGCCGCCGTGGGGGCCCGCGGCTGGGGTCGAATCGATGTCATGGGCCGGGAGGACGGCAGCTTCATTCTGCTTGAAATCAACACTTCGCCCGGCATGACGCCGCACTCGCTCGTGCCGATGGCCGCAAGAGCGGTCGGAATGAGCTATCCGGAACTGTGCGTGCATGTGGCGCTTGCCGCTCAGCTTGACAATTGACGCGGCGGGCTTTGACCCAATAAGGCTTAAGGCATGAAGCTTGGCAGATGGCTGGCACTTTTCGGAAAGCTTGCGGCGGTAGCGCTGCTGGCCGCCGTCTGTATCCTTGGGGCCTTGGTGTACCAGACTGACATCGGTTTGCCCCTGCAGATCCGTCGTCTTACGATCGAAGGGGTTGCCGAGGGGAGCGCCTCGATTCAGGAACTTCAGGACAGCGTGCAGAGGGCGCTTGGCGAGAAGAACTTTCTCTCCGTGAAGCTTGAGGATATTCGGGACGCCGTCGAATCCATTTCCTGGGTCAGAAAGGCTCGGGTGGATCGCGTCTGGCCCGATGGGCTGAGTGTCTATGTTCAACGCCACGAACCGATTGCTCTTTGGGAGGACGGCAGGCTCGTGTCCGCCGACGGCGTCCTTTTCACGAGCAGCGATGTCGGCATTGAGCGAATCAGCACCCTGCCTCGGTTTTCGGGGGATGCGGCCATGCTTCCGATGATCGCGCAGCTCTGGAGCAAGTTCAATGAAAGCGCAGGGCGCATCGGCGCGCGCGTGAGGGCCGTCCAGGTGTCGCTTCTGGGCAGCTGGCAGATTTTGCTCGAGGCTGATCAGAGGCCGGATGTGACCGTGGAGCTCGGACGCTCGAAGGTGCGGTCTGTACTGACGCACAGATTCGATTTGGTTGTTGATTATTATCAGAAAATCAGCGATATGATGCAGGGCTACCC
>DNLN01000094.1 GCA_003488465.1 Sutterella sp.
TCAGCCTCGGCCTGGCGCCTCACCCACATCGAGCCCGGCACAACCTGCGCCCGCACGCCGCTAGCAACCTTGCGGCCGCGCAGAACCGCCGCCGCAGCCCTCAGGTCAGGCAGGCGTGCATTCGTGCATGAGCCGATGAAGACATGCTGCACAGGGACGCCCTCGAGCGTCTTGCCGGAAACGAGTCCCTGATAGGCGAGGCCCCGCCTTGCGGCCTGCCGCTGCACCGGATCGCTGATGCCGTCCGGATCCGGAACCGCCTCGCCGATTTCAACCGCCTGATCGGGACTGGTTCCCCAGGTGACCATCGGATTGAGGTCGGAGACATCCATCTCGACCGTCCAGGCATAGCTCGCGTCATCATCGGCGCGCAGCGTCTTCCAGTATGCACGGGCCGCTTCAAGCTCGGCTCCCGCAAGATCCGGCGCATGCTCGCACACCCAGCTGACGGTCTTTTCATCGGGCGCGATGATGGCGCCTCTTGCACCCTGCTCCACCGTGAGGTTGCACAGCGTCATGCGGCCTTCCACGGAGAGCGCTTCGACAGCCTCCCCCGTGTATTCCACCACGCAGCCCAAGGACCCCCTGGCGGACACCCGGCGCAATACGGCAAGCGCAAGATCCTTGGCGCCGGTCCCTGCCTTGAGGCGCCCCTTCAGGTGGATGCGAACGCTTTTTGCAAGTCGGTACACCAGCGTCTGCGTCGCAAGGATGTGCTCGATCTCGGAAGTGCCGATGCCAAAGCCCAGAACGCCGAGCGCACCGTGGGTCGTCGTGTGACTGTCACCGCAAATCACCACCATGCCGGGCCGCACCAGCCCCTGCTCGGCCATGACCACGTGCTCGATCCCCTGATAGGGATTCTCTGGGCCATAAAACGCATCAATGCCAAATCGCGCGCAGTTGCTGCGAAGATTTTCCGCCTGCACGAGGCTGTCATGATCGACGATCCTGCGCGGCAGTTCGTCATGCGTGGGAATGATGTGGTCCACAACGCACAGGTGCGAATCCGGAGAAAGCACACCGATGCCGCGTTCCTTGAGGCCGGTGAAGGCCTGGGGCGACGTGTATTCGTTGGCAAAGTGAATGTCGACGTAGAGCAGCACCGTGTTCTCGTCAATTCTCTTGACGGTGTGTGCATCCACGATCTTCTCGTACAGGCTCTTGCCCATGCTCGTCCTCCTGACAAAAGAGTCTTTTGCTAATGCTAATTGACTTTTGAAATACCACATTATAGAATTATTTATGCATTGAATAATTTTTTATATGCCATGTCGCCCATCTCCGCCCAACTCCAGCCCTTCATTCCGGTCGCCGACCTCATCGGCGCGGCCATCGGCCCGGATGTCGAAGTTGTGCTGCACGATCTCTCGACGCCGCTGCACTCCGTGATCCATGTCGTCAACGGGCATGTGACGGGCAGGAAGGTCGGCCAGACATTCGAGCATCTGTTTTCGGATGCTCTGAAGGGGCGAGCCGCCGAAGGCGACCTCATTGACAACTATTACTTCAAGTCAGCAGGCAAGACCATCCGCTCCTCATCGCTGCTGCTGCGCGATCAGACGGGGCACCTCATCGGCGCGCTCTGCATCAACATGGATGTCTCAAGGATCACCGCCGCAATCCGGGATCTCTCGGCTCTTCTGCCCGGCTACGCAAATGCCTCCCCGGAGCAGCCTGAGCACCACTCCCTGCCCGAGACTGCAAGTCTGCTCGTCGACTCGATGCTCGATGCGATGCCCGAGCGGCCGACCCGGTCCGAGCGGCTTGAGCTGATCGCCTTTCTCATCAGCAAGCACGTTTTTGACATGCGCGGCGCCATCGAGCGCGTCGCCTCACGTCTTGGCGTAGCCAATGTCACCGTCTACAGCGACATCAAGTACGTCAAGAATCACCCGGAAGAATTCAATACGCTTCATTGGGAACCTTCACCATGAAAATCATCCCCTCCCCCTTCAAGGGGCACAATCCCGGACACTACAGTCCCGCCATCGTGAGCCACGGCATGCTCCACATCTCCGGACAGCTCTCGATTGATCCGGACACCCGTGAAGTCTGCAAGGGCGACATCCGCGCCCATGCCCGCCAGGCGCTCGACAATCTTGACCGCGTGCTCAAAGCCGCAGGTGCCCGACGCGATCAGGTCGTCTCCTGCCGCGTCTACACGCCAAGCTCTGCGTACTGGGGCCCGATCAACGAGGTCTACGCGGAATTCTTCGGCGAACACAAGCCCGTGCGCACCGTTGTCGCCACCACGGACATGCACTTCGGATGCCTCGTGGAAATTGATGCAATCGCTGAACTCGAACATTGAGAAAACCATCATGACGCGATATATCTGCACCCATTGCGGCAAACCCGCCCCCATTTCGACCCATGCCCCCGCATGCGAATGCGGCGGTCTGTTTGAACTCGAATTCACGCCCCCGAAGTGGGATGCATCCCGCATTCACAGGGACACGTGGAGCCTGTTCCGCTACCGCGACTTCCTTGCTCTTCAGGACGAGAGCTGGAAGCGCATCACCATGGGCGAAGGCATGACGCCGGTGATCCCCTTTGACGAAAAGGGGGACGTTCTTTTCAAGATGGACTACTTCATGCCGACTCTTTCCTTCAAGGACAGGGGAGCCGCGGCGCTCGTGGCGCACATGGCCTCGATCGGCGTGAAAAAGTGCGTTCAGGACTCAAGCGGCAATGCGGGCAACGCCGTTGCGGCCTACTGTGCCCGTGCCGGAATCGAGTGCGAGATCTTCGTTCCCGAGGGCACGAGTCCCAAGAAGATCGCCATGATCCGGGCTCACGGAGCAATCTGCACGGTTGTCCCCGGCACCCGCGATCACTGTGCCGACGTATGCCGCGCCAAGGTTCGCGATGAAGGCGTGTATTACGCCAACCATGTCTTCAACCCCTACTTCTACGAGGGCACGAAGACCTATATCTACGAAGTGTTCGAGCAGCTGGGCCGCATCCCCGAAAACATCGTGGTTCCCGTGGGAAACGGAACTCTCTACATCGGCGTGATCAAAGCGCTTGAGCACCTGGAGCAAAGCGGCGCCATCGATCACTTCCCGCAGATCATTGCGCTGCAAAGCGAACTGTGCAATCCGCTTGAAACCGCAATGCGCGAGGGACTCTCCGAGCCCGCCAAGTGCCCGGTCAAGCCCACCATCGCCGAAGGCATCGCCATCGGAGTGCCTGCCCGCGGCATCGAACTGCTGTCTCTAGCCAAACGGCACGGGATCCGCTTTGTCACGGCGCCCGAGGACAGGATCCTTGAAGCCCGTGCCGAGATCGCCCGCCGAGGCATCTACTGCGAGCACACGACCGCGGCGAACTATGCGGCCTACCTCGAGTACTGCAGGCAATACGGCCCGACTCCGGATACACTCATCACAATGTGCGGCGCAGGACTCAAATCCGACCATTGAGCGCATGTGATTGAAGAAGGAATCGAGGCGACCATGACCTACAAGACCTACCTAGTCGGCGGAGCCGTCCGGGATCTGATGCTCAGCAAGCTCGGCCGAGATGTCCGCACGTCCGACAGGGACTGGGTTGTCGTGGGAGCCACTGCCGAAGAGCTCGCCGCACAGGGATTCATCCCTGTCGGCGCTGACTTTCCTGTCTTTCTGCATCCTCAGACGCACGAGGAATACGCTCTTGCAAGAACGGAAAGAAAGACTGCACGCGGTTATCACGGATTTCTGTTTCACGCCGCCCCCGATGTCACGCTCAAAGAAGACCTCAGAAGGCGCGATCTCACGATCAACGCCATGGCGATCGGCGAGGACGGCACGCTCATTGATCCGTACGGGGGACTCGAGGATCTTCGCAACCGGGTTCTCCGCCACGTATCCCTCGCCTTCAAGGAGGATCCCGTGCGGATTCTCCGGCTCTCCCGTTTCGCCGCGCGCTTTCCCGACTTTTCCATTGCCGACGCAACAGGTGATCTTCTCGAAGAGATGGTGATCGGGGGAGAAGCAGACGCGCTCGTCCCGGAGCGCGTCTGGGCCGAGATCTCCCGCGGACTTATGGAAACAAAGCCCTCGCGCATGTTCAAGGTTCTTCTTGACTGCGGCTACTGGGAGCGGGCCCGCAGCGACGTTCCGCTCACCTCAGCCACCCTCGAGCTGCTCGATTCAGCGGCGGACATCGGCGCTCCCTTGAGCGTGCGCGCCGCAATTGCCTTTTCCGAATCCGACCGGCAAACATTCCGTCAGACGGCCGCGGCGATGCGGCTGCCCGCCGAAATCGCCTCCTTTGTGCTGCTCTTTTTGCAGACCGGTCCCGAGCTCCTTGCCGCAGACTCAGCCGAAAAACTCTGCAACGCTTTTGCAAGAACCGACGTACTGCGCCGTCCCGACCGTTTCGCCGACCTGCTTGACGCCTTGAAAGTGGTTTCCAAGCATTTCGACAAGCCGCTCACCGAAGAACTCGCCGCTGCATACCGCTCGGTCGACGCAGGAAGAATTGCTTCTCAGGCGCAGGACAAATCCACGATTGCCAGGGAGATCGCCGAGGCACGCAAACAGGCCGTCCTTGCCGCTGCGCAGCATCTTCGCTGATTGCCCGCTCAACTAAAAACGGCCGCCAGCCCGAAGGCCGACGACCGTTATTAGTGCGAATGGACGAAAGCGCCTATTCCTGTTTCTGCTTTTCCTCCAAGGCTCTCTTGTTCAGAGCATCCCTGATTTCCTTGCCGGCACGGAAGTGCGGCACGTACTTGGCAGGAACCTGGACAGGTTCACCCGTCCTCGGGTTGCGCCCCTTTCTTGCTTCACGGAACTTCAAGCTGAAACTGCCGAAGCCGCGAATCTCGACACGCACCCCACGGCTCATCGCACTGACCATCGCGCGGAGCACTTCGTTCACAGCACCCTCAGCCTCACGGTTGGTGAGGGAAAGGTGGTGCTCGAAGATCCGATCGATCAGTTCTGATTTTGTGAGGGCTCGCATATCAAGGGTCTCCCGATTACTTCTGTTCAAGCTTGGCCTTCAGCAGAGCGCCGAGGTTGGTCGTGCCGGAAGAAGCATCGCTGTTCACGCGATCCAGAGCGCGACGGGCTTCGGCAGCGTCCTTAGCCTTGATCGAGAGCTGGATGGAGCGGTTCTTGCGATCCACATTAGTGATCAGGGCCTCGACGGTGTCGCCGACGCTGAGCTGCGTGGTGGCATCCTCAACGCGTTCAGCGGAGATCTCCGAAGCGCGCAGATAGCCTTCAGTCTCGTCGCCCAGGTCAATCACAGCGCCGCGAGCATCAACGCTCTTGACGGTGCCCTTGACAACAGAGCCCTTCTCATGGCGGCCAGCAAAGCTGGAGAACGGATCACCACCCAGCTGCTTGATGCCGAGGCTGATGCGTTCACGCTCGGTGTCGATGGCGAGGACGACAGCCTCAACCTCATCACCCTTCTTGTAGTTGTGAACAGCCTGCTCGCCCTGCTCGCTCCAGGAGAGGTCGGACAGATGCACGAGGCCGTCAATGCCACCCTGCAGTCCGATGAACACGCCGAAGTCCGTGATCGACTTGATCTGGCCCTTGACGCGGTCACCCTTCTTGTGGGTCTGATTGAACTCTTCCCAGGGATTGACCTTGCACTGCTTCATGCCGAGGCTGATGCGGCGACGCTCTTCATCGATGTCGAGAACCATCACCTCAACCTCATCGCCGAGCTGAACAACCTTCTTCGGGTCGATGTTCTTGTTGGTCCAATCCATCTCGGAAACGTGCACAAGGCCTTCGATTCCGCTCTCGATCTCAACGAAAGCACCGTAGTCGGTGATGTTGGTGACCTTGCCGAACATACGGCTGTTCTGCGGATAGCGGCGGGAAATGCCGATCCACGGATCCTCGCCGAGCTGCTTCAGGCCGAGGGAGACGCGATCCTTCTCGCGGTCGAACTTGAGAACCTTGGCTTCGATTTCCTGTCCAACCTGAACGACTTCGCTCGGGTGGCGAACGCGGCGCCATGCGAGATCGGTGATGTGGAGCAGACCGTCAATGCCGCCCAAATCAACGAAGGCACCGTAGTCGGTGATGTTCTTGACGACGCCCTTGACGACAGCGCCTTCCTGCAGGGAGGCGAGCAGCTTGGCGCGCTCTTCACCCATGCTGGCCTCAACGACGGCACGGCGGGAAACAACGACGTTGTTGCGCTTGCGGTCGAGCTTGATGACCTTGAATTCCATGGTCTTGCCTTCGTAAGGAGTCGTATCCTTAACCGGGCGGGTGTCAACGAGGGAACCGGGCAGGAATGCACGGATGCCGTTGGTCATGACGGTGAGACCGCCCTTGACCTTGCCGGTGATGGTACCGGTCACGAGCTCGCCGGACTCCAGAGCCTTCTCCAGATTCATCCAGGCGGCCAGACGCTTGGCCTTGTCGCGCGACAGGATCGTGTCGCCGTAGCCGTTTTCAACCGACTCGATTGCCACGGAAACGAAATCGCCGGGCTGCACGGTGACCTCACCGCGGTCGTCCTTGAACTCCTCGATGGGCACATAAGCCTCGGACTTCAGGCCGGCATTGACAACGACGAAGTTGTAGTCAACGCGAACCACCTCAGCGGTGATGACTTCACCCTGGCGCATTTCCTGCTTGGCAAGGCTCTCCTCAAAGAGCTGGGCAAAAGATTCGGTGTTAGTAGTGTTGGACATGAAAATAAAAAGTTAAAAAAGATAATCTCACCCCTACGGGACCCTGACTCCAGAGAATGGGGTGGTGTTTGTCATGAACCCGCTGAGCCCGTTCCCAGCGGGGTAAAAAAATCAATGCGCGCTTGTCTCCCGCCACCAGGCAAGAACCTGTTCAACGGTCTGCTCAATCGTCAGATCGGAACTGTCGAGCACCCTGGCACCAGGAGCTGGAATGCAGGGAGAAACCGACCGCTCGCGGTCCCGTCTGTCCCTTTCCTCCAAATCGCGCGTAAGGTTCGGAAGATTAGCAGAAACTCCTTTGTCAATCAACTGCTTATAGCGTCTCATCGCTCGAGCCTGTGCAGAGGCCGTGAGAAACACCTTAAGAGCCGCGTCGGGAAACACGACGGAGGCCATGTCGCGCCCGTCGGCAACGAGTCCAGGCAGACGCCGGGCCTTGAGTTCCTGATCAAAAAGAGCCCTGCGCACAGCGGGCAGAACCGCAATCTTGCTCGCTGCAATGCCGACCTGTTCGGCGCGGATCGCCTCGGTCACATCACGCTCGCCAAAGAGAATCCGCCCTGCGTCGAACACGGGCTCCATTTCTCTCGCGATCGCGGCACAGGTCCCCTCGTCGGAAAGGTTCGCGCCCGACTCAAGGCACTTGAGTGCGGCAAGCCGAAAGAGCGCACCGCTGTCGAGGTAATGAAACCCCAGGGCCCGGGCCACTCGCGCCGCGACCGTCCCCTTGCCGCTTGCCGTCGGACCGTCAATTGCAATGACAGGAATAGTTGATTCACTCATGATGATCGTCTCCGCCAGCTCGACTCACGCCCGTCGGGTGAGCCTAGCAAGTTCGTCGAAATAGGTCGGAAAGGTCTTGGCCGTACAGCCGGGATCGCAGACATGAACCGGCACGCCGGCGCATGCCGCCAGGCTCATGCTCATCGCCATGCGGTGATCGTCATAGGTCTTCACCGTGGCCTCGGCGGGGCTCCTGCCCTGCGGCATCCAGGCCTTGAGAAAGTCGGGGCCGCACTCAACCGCAGCGCCGAACCGGCGCATCTCCGCAGCCATCGCCTCGATGCGGTCGGTCTCCTTCACGCGCCAGGAGCCAATGCCGCGCAAAATGACGGCCCCCTTGCTCTTAAGCGCCATCGGCACAAGCGTCATGGCTGCGTCGGGAATCTCCGTACAGTCGATCTCAATGCCGCGAAGCACTCCGTCCGCTGGTGCGCGCGCCTCAATGAAGTCCTCCCCCCGCGTGACAGAAGCGCCCATGCTCTCAAGCACATCGGCAAAGGCGACATCTCCCTGAAGGGAATTGACCCCCACGCCCTGCACGCGCACAGGTCCCCCCGCAAGCGCGCCAAGCGCAAGGAAGTAGCTCGCACCCGAGGCGTCCCCCTCGACAAGATACTCGGTCTTTGCGCGGTACAGCCCCGGATGCACCCGGAACCCGGAGGGCGTCTCGTCGACCCGCACGCCGAAATCCCGCATCATGGCCGTCGTCATCGCCACGTACGGCCTGCTGATCAATTCGCCGACAATGCGGATTTCAAGCCCCTCTTCGGGTGCAATCGCCGGAGCCGTGAGGAGCAACGCCGTCAGATACTGGCTGGAGACATTCCCCCGCACGGACACGGAGCCGCAGGTCGAATGGGCGGGCTCAAACACAAGCGGCAGGAACCCCTCGGCAGTTTCGCAGCGAATCCTCGCGCCCAGAGCCCGCAGCGCCTCGAGCAGGTCCCCGATCGGCCTCTCGCGCATTCTGGCAATGCCGTCGAGCCGGTAGGATCCTTCTGAAAACGCAAGAAGCGCCGTCAGCGTTCTTGCTGCCGTCCCTGCGTTTCCGATGAAAAGATCGGCCGTCCTGTTCGGAATCTTCCACGCACACCCATGCACCCGCACACAGTCGTCCGCGAGGTGCTCGATCCGGATGCCGAGCGCCCTGAGGCTGTCGATCATCCGATCCGTGTCATCGGCCTTGAGAAGTCCCCGCAGCACGGTCTGCCCGTCAGCCATCGCTGCAACAAGAAGCGCCCGGTTTGAGATCGACTTGGAGCCGGGCAATCGCACGACCCCGGCGGCCCGATCAATCGGAGCCACCGTCAAAACAGCTGACGTGTCACGGCACTCGGTCACTGCCTACTCCTTTTTTACAAGGGGCTCGCGCATGCCGACTGTACGCCGGGCCTGGCTCGCGCGCTCGA
>DNLN01000096.1 GCA_003488465.1 Sutterella sp.
TGGCCACCGCCATCGCCGCCCAGGTGGGCACCGGCAACATCGTAGGCGCATGCGGCGCCATCCTCATCGGCGGCCCGGGCGCCATCTTCTGGATGTGGCTCGCCGCATTCTTTGGCATGGCCACGATCTGCGTCGAGGCCGTGCTCGCCCAGCTCTACAAGGACACCGACAGCAACGGCAACGTGACGGGCGGTCCGGCCTTCTACATCACCAATGGCCTGCACTGCAAGCCGCTTGCGATCTTCTTTGCTCTTGCCATCGTCGTTGCCCTGGGCTTCATCGGCAACATGGTGCAGGCCAACTCGATCGCCGCCGCCTTTGACGCAGCCTTCGGCATCCCGGCTCCGATGATCGGCTTTGCGCTCGCCATCTTCGCCGCGTTCATCTTCCTGGGCGGCATCGGCCGCATCGCCTCCACGACCGAGAAGATCGTTCCGATCATGGCCGTGCTGTACCTTGTCGGCGGCTGCACGGTTCTTGGCGTGTACGCCGACCAGATCCTGCCCGCCCTCAAGATGATCTTCGTTGGCGCCTTCAATCCGGAAGCCGCCACGGGCGGCGTGATCGGCGCCACGGTGAAGGAAGCCATCCGCTACGGCGTGGCCCGCGGCCTGTTCTCCAATGAGGCCGGCATGGGTTCGACCCCGCATGCGCATGCCGTGGCCAAGGTGAAGTACCCGGCCCAGCAGGGCCTTGTGGCCATCATGGGCGTGTTCATCGATACGTTCATCGTCCTGAACATGACCGCGCTCGTGATCCTGTGCACGGGCGTGCTCGACGGCAAGACCACCGGCATCCAGCTCACCCAGCAGGCCTTCCAGATGGGCCTGGGGACCATGGGCTTCGGGTTCGTGGCCGTGTGCCTGCTCTTCTTTGCCTTCTCCACGATCATCGGCTGGTACTTCTTTGCTGAGCAGAACGTGAAGTTCCTCTTCGGCTCCAAGGCCGTCCCGATGTACCAGATCATCGTCGTGCTCTTCATCTTCGCCGGCTCGATGATGCAGGTGAACCTCGTCTGGGAACTCGCAGACCTGTTCAACGGCCTGATGGTTCTGCCGAACCTGATCGCGCTGCTCGGCCTCGGAAAGCTTGCCTCGAAGGCTTTTGAGGACTACGAGAAGAACCGCGTTCCGGGTGCAGATCACCTGACCGACTAACCGGTCCCGCTCTCTGACTTTCGGCGCCGCTTCGGACCTGTTCCCGAAGCGGCGCTCTTCATTCCGGGCGCCCCGGCAGCCGCTCTTTGGCGTACCATGCGCAGAACCAGAAACTTCAAAGCCCGCATCTTTTTCGCATGAGAAAAGCTCAGCAGCCAGACGCCCTTTGCGCCGACCTTTTCGGCGCGCCCGATCCGAACGATCTCGTCCTTGCGGCCGGGGTCGACGAGGCGGGCAGGGGACCGCTTGCCGGTCCGGTCTTTGCCGCCGCCGTGATCCTCGATCCCGAGCGTCCGATCGAGGGCCTGCGGGACAGCAAGAAGCTCTCGCCCGAAAGGCGCGAAGAACTCGCGGTCCTCATCAAGGAGCGGGCCCTTGCCTGGAGCATCGCCTTTTCGTCCGCCGAGGAGATCGACCGCACGGACATTCTCCGGGCGACCCTGCGCGCGATGACCGAGGCGATCGAGGGGCTCGCCGTCAAGCCCCGGTGCGTGCTTGTCGACGGAAACAGAACGCCTCCCTACAGAAAGGCTCCTGTCGTGACGATCGTCAAGGGCGACGACAGAGTGCAGTGCATCTCGGCGGCTTCCATTCTTGCCAAGACCGCCCATGACGCGGTCTTCGATGAATACGAGCGGGACTACCCGGGATACGGGTTCGCGCAGCACAAGGGCTACGGAACCCGGCAGCACATCGAGGCGATCACCGAAAAGGGGGTTCTCCCGGTCCACCGCAAGACTTTCGAGCCGATCCGCTCGCTCATCGAGAAAAACCGGAACGCCTGATCCCGGAGGGCAGCGTCCCCGCATCGGGATTTCTGCAGGTGACGAGCGGCTGCTCGCACAACAAGTGCGCCTTCTGCAAGTACTTCAAGGACACGAAGTTCCGCAGATCGCCGATGGAGCAGATCGAGCATGACGTGAAGCTCATTCCCGCCTACTTCGGCGCCCCGCAAAGAATCTTTCTGCAGGGCGGGGTACGGCCCCTCGCACGCGCAAAAGACCGCGGCGATCTACGAGGGCATGGGCATCTCCATGATCGAGGTCTCCTCGCTCACGCTGATCGACAAGACCTTGCTCAGCCAGGGAGAGTTCGTGGAGGCGGGCGAATACGAGCGGCTGCGCGAGATGCAGGAATTCGTCCGGTGCCTCAAGAACGAGACGATCTTTCTTTCCGATCACATCTCCGTGCCCTTTAGCGCCCGGGTAAAACTCCCCGAACAGAAGGAGGAGCTGATCGCCGGCATCCAGAAACTGATCGATGACATCCCCGAGAAGGAGCTTCGCCGATTCCGGGATGAGCATCCCCTCATGTAATAGAGAGAAGTACCATGAAATACAACGGAACAATCTATCGGCCTCCGCTTGAGGCCAACACTGCTACCAGACCCCGGGACACTTCTGTGCAATGAGGCTCTTTGAGGGAGAGGGGCGATAGATGGTTTGCGGCGAGCCCGACCGAAGGCAAAGGCACAGGAACTTGCCTTCGGCAGGCACCGCAATGCGTGTCCTTTCGTGCGAGAAAGGAGAGGGGGACTCAGTGCAGGCTGATGCCGAAATGGTCCTCCGTCGTTTTATCGGCCATGGCAAGAAAATCCTGACTGTTGTCAAAC
>DNLN01000221.1:0-3121 GCA_003488465.1 Sutterella sp.
GACCATGCAGCAGATCGATGCGGAAATCCGCCGGATCCTGGAGGAGCAGTATGCCCGGGCTAGAAAGCTGATCGAGGACAACCGCGACAAGATGGAGGCGATGGCGCAGGCGCTGCTCAAGTGGGAGACGATCGACGCCGAACAGATTGACGACATCATGGCTGGCAAGCCTCCCCGCGAGCCCAAGTCTTCGAGCGGCGCCGCGCCTGCGGCCGAGAAGCCCGCAGCTTCTGCTGCGCCTGCTCAGGAAATGAAGGCGGCCCCCGAGGAGCCTGCCGCAGAGCCGCAGTCTGGCGAGGCCGCGCAGGCGTCGGCTGAAACTGGCGCCAAGGCCGAGGAGCCTTCCCGCGAGGACAACACGAACTCCGTAAAGTAGGGGACAACAGGGCGATGTCCGGGCGCTTTTGGCAGGTGCGGGGAAGAAGGTTGAGCCTCACCTCGCCCCTCATCATGGGCATTCTCAATGTCACGCCCGACTCGTTTTCGGACGGCGGGCGTCACGCGACCGTTGAGGATGCCGTGCGGCACGCGCTGCAGATGGCCGAGGAAGGCGCCGACATCATCGATGTGGGCGGCGAATCCACGCGCCCGGGAGCCGCGCCCGTCGAGGAGGCCGAGGAACTTGCCCGGGTCATCCCCGTCGTGACGGAGCTTGCGAAAAGGGATCTTCTCATTTCCGTTGACACCAGCAGCCCGAAGGTGATGCGCGAGGCCGTGCAGGCTGGCGCACACATCCTCAACGACGTGCGCTCGTTCACCCGGCCCGGAGCGCTCGAGGTTGCTGCGCAGACCGGTGCGGGCGTTGTCATCATGCACATGAAGGGTGACCCGAAGACCATGCAGCAGGCCGCAGACTATGAGGACGTGACGGCCGAGGTGCTGGCGTTTCTTGCCCTGCAGGATGCGCGGCTTGTCGCCGCCGGCGTGAACAGGGAGGCGATCTGCTGGGACCCGGGCCTTGGCTTTGCAAAGAACGTCGAGCACAACTTCAAGCTTCTTGCCAATACCGAAAAACTAGCGTCCTTCGGGCGGCCCGTGCTTGTCGGGTTCTCCCGCAAGGCCTCGATCGGCGCCGTGACCGGAGTGAAGAATCCCGAGGAACGGGTTCACGGGTCCGTGGCGGCGCACCTGCTGGCGGCGCTCTCAGGCGCCTCAGTGCTTCGCGTTCATGATGTGGGGGCAACCCGCAACGCCCTGGACGTCTTGAAGGCGATGCAAAAGGCCAAAGTCTCACGGACATGACCGCGGCCATCCCCGTTCAGGCGCTCAAGGCGGCCTTTCCCCATACGATTCCCGTATTTGCCGGGTACTGGTTCCTCGGCATGGCCTATGGCGTCTTTGCCAATGCCTCCGGGTTTGCAGCCTGGTATCCGATCGTGATGGCGATGTGCATCTACGGCGGATCGCTCGAATTCCTGGCGGTCACGATGCTCGCGGCGCCGTTCGCCCCCGTGCAGACGTTCCTTGTGGCGCTCATGGTGCAGGCGCGGCACCTGTTCTACGGCATTCCGCTCCTTTCCCGGTACGAGGGGCTCGGCTGGAAGAAGCCGCTTCTCATCTTCTGGCTTTCCGACGAGACGTTTGCCGTGAACCTGTCAGCGAAGGTTCCCGAAGGGATCGACCGCGGCTGGTTCTACCTCTGGGTCTCCGGGCTTGACTGGGCCTACTGGGTGAGCGGCGCGGCGACGGGGGCTCTGTTCGGAGCGCTCCTGCATTTTGATACCACGGGGCTTGAGTTCGTGATGACGGCGATGTTCGTCGTGATCTTTCTTGAGCAGTGGCTCAGCGAGCGCACGCACTGGACGGCGCTCGTCGGCTTTGTCTCCTCGGTCGGATGCCTGCTTGTCTTTGGCAGGGAGTACTTTCTCGTCCCGACGCTTTGCGTGATGCTGGTTGCGCTCACCGCGCTCAGAAAGCCGCTGGAGCCGCGGCTCGGGGCAGGGGAGAGCCGCAAATGACGCTCACCGAACAGCTCCTGACGATTCTTCTTTGCGTGGCGGCGACGATGCTGACGCGCTTTCTGCCCTTCATGCTCTTTTCAAGGCGCGGCAATACGCCCACGTTCGTGCGCTATCTCGGAGACGCGCTCCCCGCGGCAATCTTTGCAATGCTCGTTGTGTACTGTCTGAAGGACGTGGACCTCACCGCCGGCTGGCGGGGACTGCCCGAGGCGATCGGCATTGCAGCTACTGTGGTCCTGCATCTGGTTTCCCGGCGCAACATGCTTGTCTCGATCGGCGGCGGAACGCTCGTCTACATGGTGCTTGTGCAGAAATTGCTTGTGTAATCAGCGGTTTTCTGCGATACAATCCGCTCCTTCTTTAACGCTTTTACAAAGCAGGCTGCTTTGGTTTGTTCTACCGTCGGCGGCCGGCAGGAAAACAATATGTCGCATATTGCTCACTTCGTGTCCCGTAACAGGACGCTGATCGGCTGGCTGTCGATCGCTCTTTTCATTCTGACGATTCCCCTTGGCAACTGGGTGGTGATGAACGTCGGGTACGTGTGCCCCGAAGGTGGCCCGTGTCTTGTGCCCGTGTGGCCGGGAATCATGTCCCCGTCCGGCGTGCTGATTGCGGGCCTGGCTCTGGTGCTCCGTGACGCCGTGCATCACTTCATGGGCGGCAAGTGGGCCGTCTACTCGATTTTTGCTGGCGCCGTGGTCTCGGGACTCGTCTCGGACATGAGCCTCATCGTCGCCTCGACCTGCGCGTTCCTGTTCTCGGAGATGGCTGACTTTGCGGTGTACGCGCCGATGAGAAAGCGCTTCCCTGCATGGGCCGTGATCGCCTCCGGACTCGTTGGGTCCGTAGTGGACTCGTGCCTGTTTCTGTCGCTTGCCTTCGGCTCTCTTGAGTTCGTGCTGGGACAGGTGATCGGCAAGGTCTGGGTGAGCCTCATCGTGGGCGTTCTGATCGGCCTGTGGCATCGTGCGCACGAGCCGAATGCCGCGGCGGCTGCCTGATTGCGCCCATTGCAAAGGCTCGCTTAAGACCATTGCATCACAATGGGTGTCCCTGAAGTTTCACCTGACCCCATCTTGATGCCGACTCCGAATCGCACCGCCCTGCTGATTGTCAATACGGGCTCTCCTGCGGCTCCCACGCCGCAGGCCCTGGAG
>DNLN01000221.1:3238-5394 GCA_003488465.1 Sutterella sp.
TCTGGCAGCCCATCCTTCGCTGGCACATTCTGCCGCACCGCTGTCCGAAGTCGGCCGCTCGCTACCAGAAGGTCTGGACAAAGGACGGCTCGCCGCTCGTAGCCAACACCGCGCGCATTGCCGAGGGGCTCAAGAGAGCGCTCGGCGAGACCTGGAGCGTGCACTGGGCGATGTGCTACGGGACGAACCGGGTTGACGATGTTCTGCCCAAGGTGCTTGAGATCGCCCCGGACCGGCTCGTGGTTCTGCCGCTGTTCCCTCACTATGCAACGCAGACGACGGAGGCAGTTTTTGATGCGGTCGACCGCGCGGTCCGCAGCGTCCGAAGCGACGTGCGGCAGCTGCGCATCACGGAATACTTCGAGCACCCGGCCTACATCAAGGCCGTGGCCGCCCGGGTGTGTGCGCACTGGGCGACCGTCGGCCCCCTTGAGAAGGGCGACAAGCTGCTCATCAGCATGCACAGCATTCCTGCCTGTTCGATCAAGAAGGGCAGCCCCTATGAACGTCAGTGCCGCCGCACGGCTGAGCTCCTTGCAGCAGAACTCCAGTTGAGCGAGAGCCAGTGGACGCTTGCCTTCCAGTCCAAGTTCGGCCATTCCAAGTGGCTCGAGCCCTCGGCGGTTGACACGGCGCGCAGGCTGGGCAAAGAGGGCGTCAGGCGCCTTGACGTGGTGTGTCCCGGATTTGCCGCCGACTGCCTTGAGACGCTTGAGGAGATCGGGATTGATCTCAAGGAGACATTCCTTGCCTCTGGCGGCGGCGCGTTCCATTACATCCCCGCGACGAACGATTCGCCCGAGGCGATCGACGCCTATGCCGGGATCGTGCGCGATGCGCTGCAGCGGGCTTGAAAAAGCCTCTGGCAGTCCCCACATAAGAGAGTACTGGTAACAAATTCTTTTGCGGAGCATCCGAGGATGTCTGAAAACGAACAGAAAGATGAAGAGTTGAGCCCGGCTGAGGCGCTCAAGAGGGCGCAGGAAGCAGCCGTGCGCGCTGAGCAGGCCGAAGAGGGCAATCCCGAGCAGAGCGAAGAGCAGCCCGAAGTGCTCGACCCTGCGGCCTCTGAAGCGCTCATTGAAGCCCAGGCGAAGGCCGCGGAAACCTATGACCTTTACGTTCGCGCATGCGCCGAAATGGAGAACATTCGCCGCAGGAGCGCCGAGGATGTCGTCAAGGCTCAGAAGTTCGGCGTCGAGAAGTTCGCCAAGAATCTCCTGCCGGTTGTCGACAGCCTCGAGAAGGCGCTTGAGGCCGCCAAGGATGCCGAAGGCCCCATGAAGGAGGGCATGGAGGTGACCTACAAGCAGCTACTGCATGCGCTCGACTTGAGCGGCATGACCCCGATCAGCGCCAAGGGCGAGAAGTTCGACCCGGCATTCCACCAGGCGATCGTGATGGTGCCCGCCGCCGAGGGACAGATGCCCGGCACGGTTGCGGCCGTGTTCCAGACCGGCTGGAAGATTCACGAGCGCGTCCTGAGACCCGCCATGGTGAGTGTGGTGCAGGGCTGATCGCCCCCAGAAAAAATCTGATTACGAATTTTTTGGACGCCCCGTTGAATTTTCACGGGGCGTCCCCATATAGGGGTTATGGACCGGTGAACGGGAGAGAAAATCCCCTTCAAGCCGGACACGGGTTTAACAACAAAGAGGCGGGGCCGGGAGGCTGGCCGCCGGACAATAGAGGATTTGAGAATATGTCTAAGATCATCGGCATTGACCTCGGCACGACGAACTCGGCTGTTGCCATCATGGAAGGCGACAAGGTGCGCGTGATCGAGAACTCCGAAGGCGCCCGTACGACGCCCTCCATCGTTGCGTACATGGACAACGGCGAGATCCTTTGCGGCGCCACCGCAAAGCGCCAGGCCATCACCAACCCCAAGAACACGCTCTTTGCCGTCAAGCGCCTCATCGGCCGCCGCTATGAGGATGCCGAGGTGCAGAAGGACGTCTCTCATGTGCCCTTCAAGATCGTGCGCGCCGACAACGGCGATGCATGGGTGCAGGTTCAGGAAGGCAAGAAGCTTGCTCCGCAGCAGGTTTCCGCCGAAGTGCTGCGCAAGATGAAGAAGACCGCTGAGGATTATCTCGGCGAGCCCGTCACCGAAGCCGTCATCACGGTTCCTGCCTACTTCAACGACAGCCAGC
>DNLN01000141.1 GCA_003488465.1 Sutterella sp.
CAGCTGGCAGTTCGAGATACTCCTCAGGCACAACGGTGCGGCGCAGAAGGGTCTCTCCGGCGCTATCGAGGAACAGAATGTTCAGATTCGGGATCTTCTGCTCAACGGACGAAGTGTTCGTGAGCGTTGCCTCAAGCAGGAATTGGTGCTCGGCATCCAGTGCGCGCAGCGTGCTGCGGGTGACTGAGAACGCCTCAATGTCGCTATAGCAGTACCCCGGGCACGGAACCGTGCGGCAGACCTTGGCAAAGAACGGATCGCTCTGAGGATATTTCTGGATGATCCTCTGATTGAAGATCACGCCGGCGACTGCAACCGCAAGGATCAGCAAAAGGAGCGTGAGCATGATCGAAAGTCCCGAGGCGCCGTGTGAGCGGCCATGGCGCTGGGCGCGCGGACGGTCAAAATCGGGCCTGGGAGCAGGACGCGGCTGAGCCGTCTCGGGCGCTGCAGCGGGTGCTGTTCCGGGCTCCTGGGGAATGATCCGCTCGGGTTGGGAGCTGATCGATCTCTTGAGACTTGCAAGGTCTCCCAAAGACGGATCCTGGCGATGCTGATCGGCAGCCGGCACGATACCCTGCACGATGGGTTCGTCAGGGGCGATTGGCTGGGAGGCGGGAACCGCCGTCGGAATAAACGGCTGGCCGGCCTTGGAAATGGAAACGGGCGGCGTCTGAATGCGGGGAGCGATGACATGCGCCTGGTGATCGGCCGCCGTGCTGCCCCCCGGATGGGACTCGAACTGCTGCGAGTCATCCTCACCCGGTTCGGGGAACATGCTGTCGGGAACCTCCAGCAGGTCGCACGTTGCATCAAAACTGTGATGACACTCAGAGCATTTGACCGGACCGCGCTGAGCGGTCAGGGCATCGGGCAGAAGCCACACAGAGCCACAGTAGGGGCAGCGAGTTACGTGAGCCATGCGACAAGTTCCTTTAAGTCAATATCAGTGCTTTTGCCCGGCAAGGCAGACCCAGTCCTTTTCCTGCATCCAAACGCTCAGGCGCACGCTGGGATCGGCCTTGGCGAAAGTCTCTATCAGATCCTCGGCCTGGAAGGCGAGAATGCCCGAAAGGACGAGGTGTCCGCCGGGTGCGACACGGCTGAGCAGAGCCGGCGCCAGCATCTTGAGCGGATTAGCAAGGATGTTGGCAACGACAATGTCAAAGCGCTCCGCCTTGAGTGCTGCCGGCAGGCAGAACTCGGCACGGACTTCGTTTGCGTTTGCATTGAACTGGGCGGCTTCCACCGCCTGCGGATCAATGTCCGTGCCCTTGACTGGAGAGCAGCCGAGTTTCGCAGCGGCAATCGCAAGAATACCCGTGCCGCATCCGTAGTCAAGGACGCTTTGTCCGCCCTTGCAGTTCTTGTCGAGCCACTTCAGGCACATGAGCGTCGTCGGGTGGGAGCCCGTTCCGAAGGCCACGCCCGGATCAAGCCGGATGTTGAGCGCATCGGGCTGCGGAGGCGTATGCCAGGAGGGGACGATCCAGAGGCGATCGCTCACGCGAGTCGGCGTGAACTGCGCCTGCGTAATGCGCACCCAGTCGGCATCGGGTACCGCGGAGTCGGACTCGATGACCGGGATCTCGATGCCGAGCGTCATGGCGGCCGAGCGAATTGCCCGGGCTGCGTCAAAATCATCATCGACGAGAAGGCGCAGTCGCGAGCGCTGCCAGGCAAGACGCTCAGGCTCCATGCCGGGCTCGCCGTAAAGCGGTTTTTCATCGAGCGAATCGGCGTCGGCATCCTCGATCGTCACGCTCATCGCGCCTTCATCCATCATGAAGTCGCCGAACTGCTCCGCGCAGCTTTCATCGCAGAGCACGGAGATTTCACGCAGCGTCATTTCTTCTTCCCCCTTTGGATGGAACTCCAGTCCTCAAGGCATTTTTCCAAATAGTGAATGCTGGTGCCGCCCATGCGGAATTTCGAGTCGCCCAGGATTCTCAAGTGCAGCGGGATGTTCGTCTCGATCCCTTCGACAATGGTTTCCGAGAGCGCGACGCGCATGCGTGCAAGCGCCACCTCGCGGTTCGGACCGAAGGCGATGATCTTGCCGATCATGCTGTCGTAGTAGGCGGGGACGGTGTAGTCCGCAAAGACATGACTGTCAACGCGCACACCGGGGCCGCCAGGCATCAGCCAGCGCGTCACCTTTCCGGGACTTGGACGGAACGTAAAGGGGTTTTCCGCATTGATGCGGCATTCGATCGCATGACCGAGCGTCGGAATGTCCTTCTGACGCAACGTGAGCCGCTCGCCTGCGGCGATGCGGATCTGTTCGGTGATGAGATCCACACCCGTGATGAACTCGGTAACGGGGTGCTCGACCTGAACACGCGTGTTCATTTCAATGAAGTAGAACTGCCCGTTCTCGTAGAGGAACTCGAAGGTGCCTGCCCCGCGGTATCCGATCCGCTTGCATGCCTCGACGCAGCGGCTGCCGAGTCGCTCGATCTGGCGGCGCGGAATTCCGATTGCGGGACTCTCCTCGATGATCTTCTGGTTGCGCCGCTGCATGGAGCAGTCGCGCTCGCCCAGATAGACGGCGTTCTGGAAGTTGTCCGAGAGAACCTGAATCTCGATGTGCCGCGGGTTCTCGAGGAACTTTTCAAGGTAAACCTTGTCCGAGCCGAACGCAGCCTTTGCCTCGGTCTTTGTCGTGTTCACGAGATT
>DNLN01000032.1 GCA_003488465.1 Sutterella sp.
AATAGCCTGAGCCGAAGTCATCCATTTCACATTGGTAGCCCTTGTCGCGCAGCTGTCTGAGAACCTGTATGAGCTGTTCAGGGTTGTCGGTATAAGCCGACTCGGTCACCTCGAGCTTCAGGTCTGCGGCGTTCAGGCTGTTTTGGGCGACGATTTCTTCGAGCGTGCTCGTAAGATTCGGAGCGAACACGTCCACTCGGGACAGATTCACCGATACCGGAAGGGTGATGCCGAGCCGATCGCGCCAGTCGGCTATCTGCCGTGCGGCCTGCTTCCAGACATAGGTGTCAAGATCGACGATTCTGCCAGTGCGTTCGAACAGGGGGATGAAGATACCCGGAGAGATCAGCCCCAGTTCAGGATGCTTCCAGCGCACGAGCGCTTCGGCGCTCGAGAGCTTTGGTTGATCGCCCGTGATGTCGTATTTGGGCTGGTAGTACACGGAGAATTCGTCGTTCTCCAGCGCTCTGGTCAAGTCATTGAGAAGGTGCTGATCCCGGTCTTCACGCTGCCACATTTCCTTGTCAAAAATGACGGCTTGGCTGATGTAGGTGCCGCGGAATTTCTTGCAGGCGGTGCGTGCGCAGTCAAACTGCACGACAGGTCCGATGTCCGGCTGCCCGGGCATCACGCCCATGCGAAGATGAATGGTGGAGTCGGGAAACTCGGAGTTGAGCTGTGCCTGGAAGCGTTCCAGAACTTCCTGCCAGTCCTCCCTGTGGGGACAGTAGATGCCGAAGTAGTCGGCTTCCGAACGACTCGCAAGCCCTCCCGTTTCATCGGAAAAGCGCTCAAGCAACGAGCCCAGGGCTTTCAGAACTCGGTCTCCGAATTCGCGGCCGTGCAGGGAGTTGATCGAGCGGAAACGCTCGATGTTCAGAATGGCTGCATCCATCAGCTGTTCTTTGCGCTCAAGCCGGGAGACGTAGACGAGGAAGTAGTTCCAGTGATACAGGCTCGTCACGCGATCGCGTTCCGTTGCGGAAATGATCCGCTTTCGCTCGGCAGCGTCAGCCTCCTCCTTCTTGTGATCCTTGTAAAGAAGAACGCCGGAGAAGCAGAGGAACAGTATGAGCGAGAACAGGGTGTAGAGCGCATTCGTGTTGCTGATGTGTTCGGCCTGCTGATGCAGGAACGCAGTATCCTGGGGGCTTGCTGAGGTAGCCTCCAAGCCCAGACGGCTATGCTGGTACTGATAGACTCGAGTGACGACTTCGTCGGTCATCGTTTCCGTTTCTCTGGACGCCCACATGAGTGAAGCGAAAAGAACGAGCATCAGCAGGATGATCCAGACGATGACGCTCTTTCCGTAGTGGTTCTCCTTGTCCATGCGCTGCAGAACGGCGAAGTACCCCAGACCAAGCAGGGACCACACGATGAACAGGGCATACGATTCCGTTTCCATGGCATGGAAGGGAAGCAGTCCGGGAACCAGGAGCAACAGCAAGATCAGGGACATGATCACTATGCCGGCCAAGCCCGAGTATTGCTCGGCCTTGTGCTTTTCCCGCCGGGCATGCAGATAAACGCCATGTGACATGAGCCAGTAGGCGAGTGTGGCGCCGAGCGTGGTGACGTCCACGATCCAACCGATGGCGGTTCTGCCGACAAAGGGAACGAACAGGGAAATGGCGACAATCGCGAAGATGGCGTTGCTCGGAATGCCCTTGGCATTCAGCTTGCCGAGACATTCCGGGGCGTCTTTCGCACGTCCGGCTGCGTACAGCAGGCGGCTCAGCGACAGAGAGTTTGCAATCAGGCTTGTGAGGATCACGCTGAACAGCGCGAGCAGCAGCACTGCGATGCCGACATTGCCAAGATAGTGGTTTGCAACGTAAAAGGCGGGGACTGCCTTGATGCCATTGAGGTGTTCCATGTCGCGCAGGTACGCCAGCCAGCTGTCGTATTCGGGCGGGTAGGCGGAAACCGAGAGCAGGGAAACCAGCAGATAGAGCGCCGTGGTCACGATGACCGAGGCGATCAGAATGCCCCGTACTTTTTTCACCGGGAAGTCGTACTCACCGGAAAAATGGGCGATGCATTCAAAGCCGATGAACGCCCACGGAGAGATGGCAGCGATGCGTACGATGTGCGCGAGTGCGTCCGAGTCATCCGTGAATAGCGGGGCATAGTTGAATGAACTGTCGTGGTTGAGCACCGCCACGCCCGTGCACAGGACAAATCCGGCAATGAAGGTTAGGACGGAGACGGACATGACCCGGCTGGTGACACGGGCATCGCTGGCGCACAGAAGGCCGATAAGAAGAGTCGCGGCCATTGAGAGCAGTGCCTCACCAAACCAGACGTCATAATGCAGGATTTCGTAATGGAAGCCGAACTGGAATGTGTCGCCAAGGAAGAATCGGACGAACAGAGGCACGGCGGTGAGGTTGGCCCACAGGATTGCCAGATAGACAAGGAAAATGAACCAGAAGACGACGAATCCCAAATCGTGGCCGCTGACGTTTTTTTGGAATGTGTAGGCGCCGCCCGGACCGGGTTGCTGCTGGATCATGTACTGCAGATTCCAGGCGATCACCAACATGACGGACATGCCGATCAATAAACCGCCCGCGGTGCCGAGCAGGCCGGACTTCATCAGGTATGTGCTGCAGGTGACGACGAAGGAACCCCAACCGATGCTTGCACCGACAGAGAACGCGAAAACACCCAGAGGGGAAAACTCTGGTTTTAAGCCATTGGAGTGCATGATGGATGTCTAAAACAGGATCACCTGATTTTATCACTCGGGGGTCTGCATGCAGTTGTCGTTCATCGGACCGGTCCAGGGTGAGTTCAGGATAGGGAGAGACGGGGAAGGGACAGGTTGATCCTGGATGGGCAAAGACAAAAAAATCCCGGACGCCTATGGACAATCCGGGACATGCATCTGGCGGAAGGGGTGGGATTTGAACCCACGATACGGTATAACCGTATACCGGATTTCGAGTCCGGCGCATTCGACCACTCTGCCACCCTTCCGAAGTCGTTTTGCAACGACAGGGTGCGAATCTTACCAAAAACAAAGATGGGTTGCTAATCGGCGTTGGAGCACAGGGGAGCCCTTGGAAATTACTACTTCGCGACGACAACTTATAATGGTGAACCTAAAGTTCAGGCAGGGGTTCCGAGATAGTGGTTCTCCGACATGTTTCTGAGCCCCCATCCCCGTTGCTTGCGAGGCCGTGCCTGAACAAGACGCACGACTCTTTTCAGCCCTGTGGTCATTGCCTGTCGCTTGGAGGGCGCGGTGGGAGAAAAAGAAGGGGGGGGTATGCCCATCTATTCGATTCGAACCAAGATCACCGCGATGGCATTGTTTGTCATCATGCTTGCCATGGTGATCAGCACTGCCTTCGGTGTGGTGGCCATCCGCGACACAGGCAAGCAAAATGCCGACCAGATGCTTTTGTTGCTGGCGGAAACCGGGCAGAAGAATCTGAACCACTATTTCGAGAGCGTTGAAAGAGCTGTCGAGGCAGTTGCCTCCTATGTTCAGGCCGATCTGAACAGGCACGAAGAAAGGGATTTGACGGCTCATCTGGAAGATGTCCGCGCGGTTTTTCAAAAGTTTGCCTACCGCACTTATGGCGTGCTTACCTACTATTACCGAATTGATCCCTTAGTCTCGAAAACCGCCAAGGGCTTCTGGTACACCAACCTCGACGGGGAAGAGTTCCGTGAGCATGAGGTGACCGACATCTCGCTCTACGATGTCAACGACACCTCCAAGCTTGTTTGGTTCACGGTTCCGAGAGCAAGCGGCAAACCGATCTGGCTGTCGCCATATGTCACTGACAATCTTGATGTGAGGGTCATCTCCTACAATATTCCGATCTATCAGCACGGAACATTTATTGGGGTCATCGGCATAGAAATCGACTATTCGCGTATGGCACGCGAGATCGACAACATCACGCTTTTTGACAACGGATATGCTTTCCTCAATGACGCCAAAGGCAAGCTGATCTACCACCCGCGCATGGACGTTACGGCACTGGAGAAAACGGTCCCGGTTCCCGATGGTGTTTTGAGCACGAATCGTCACGTTCGCTACACCTTCGAAGGTGCGGAAAAGCAGGGCGCCTGGGTGCCATTGCGAAACGGAGCTCGAATCGTTGTTACGGTTCCGGTTGAGGAAATCAACGCCGTCTGGCATAAATGGATCTACAAGATCATTGTCATCTTCTCTCTGCTGCTGGCGGCTTCCTTCATTCTCATCATGACCTTCGTCGGTCGGCTTACAAGACCTCTGCGAGATCTGACCAAGGCAGCCGAGGAAGTCGGAGAAGGCAACTACGATGTGTCGCTCTCTTACGAGGGAAGAGACGAGGTGGGAAAACTCACACGCACCTTCAAGAAGGTCTCCGCCAAACTCAAGGCTCAGATCGACAGCCTTAACGATCTGGCATATGCCGACGCCCTCACCTTGCTGCACAACAAGGGAGCTTTTGACCAGCTTGTAAGGGACATTCAAGAGAAACTTGGTGCTTCGGACGGGACGCTTGAATTTGCCATCTGCATCTTCGACTGCAATCATCTCAAAGAGATCAACGACTGCTATGGACATGACAAGGGAGATATCTACCTGAAGGATTCCTCTTCGGTCATCTGCCTTGTCTTTGACCACAGTCCCGTTTTCCGCATCGGCGGAGATGAATTTGCCGCGGTGCTTCTCAATCAGGATTTCAAGAACAGAGAGGCGTTGTTGCGCCAGTTTGATGAACGCTGCCTTGAGATACGGCAGAGCCTGAACGAACCGTGGAGACAGATCGAAGTTGCCCGGGGCATGGCGGTCTATGATCCCAGCGAAGACGCGTCGGTCAATGACGTGGTTCGTCGCGCCGACAGGCTAATGTACGAGAACAAGTGGAGCAGCAAACAAAAGCAGACTGAAGCTGTGGGTTAGTCCTTCGCACAGTCTGTGCTCCTGACGCGGGACGGGAGCACCACGGATCGGCGGACCGGATCATTCATGACCCGGGGGCATTCGGCAGCCATCGGTTTTTCCCGCGGCGGCGCCCCCTTGGGAGGCGGCTTCGCGGGAAAACCGAAAAATATTTTTTCCCTCCGACCGCTTTTTTTACCATTTGTTCTTTTGCGGTGGTAATGTAAGCCTGTGTAATTCTTTTAGGGGAGTATTTCCGATGGCCATTACTCAAAAAGAACTCGCAGCATTCAATGAAGCTAAGGATCGTCTTGGCGCAATCACCAAGCAGATTAGCGACACGTTTGCTCATGGGCACACCTCCATCAAGCAGTCTGATTTTGAAGAACTGCTCGGCGCGAGCCGCGAACTTCTCAGTCAGCTGGACGGTGTCGTCGGGAACCTAGAGGTTGCATCTGCTCCCAAGAAGGCTCCTGCCAGGAAGCCTGCCGCCGCAAAGGCCGCGCCGGCCAAGAAGGCCCCTGCCAAGAAGGCGGCTCCGGCTGAGAAGGCCGCCCCGGCCAAGAAGGCTCCCGCCAAGAAGGCGGCTCCAGCTGAGAAGGCCGCACCGGCCAAGAAGGCCCCCGCCAAGAAGGCTGCTCCTGCCGCAAAGGCCGAACCGGCTAAGAAGGCTGCTCCTGCCAAGAAGGCTGAGCCCGAAAAGAAGGCAGCTCCGGCCAAGAAGGCTGCTGCTAAGAAGCCTG
>DNLN01000115.1 GCA_003488465.1 Sutterella sp.
TTCAAGGTTCGTGCGAAGGGCTGTTTCCTCAATGTCGGCGCCGCGCGTGGCCCGGGCCGAGTTCACGTCGACGGCGACAAGCGCCTCGGTGTGATCGATCACGATCGCGCCGCCCGAGGGCAGAGGAACCGTTCTGGAGTAGGCCGTCTCAATCTGATGCTCGATCTGGAAGCGCGAGAAGAGCGGCGTTTCCTCGCGGTAGCGCTTGACGCGGTTCACCATGTCGGGCATTACGTGCGCCATGAACTGACGGGCCTGGTCGTAGATGGCATCGGTATCGACGAGGATTTCACCGATATCGGGCTGGAAGTAGTCGCGGATCGCGCGGATGACCAGATTGCTTTCCTCAACGATGAGGAAGGGGGCGGGATTGGCGCAGCGCAATTTGTGGCCGTCCCGCTCGGGTTCGGTCGTATAGTGCGTGACGCTCTTGCCGTTTTCCTGCGTGTGGTACTCGTACTGGGGCGTAGCGGCTTCGCTGATTGCCTCCCAGAGCTTGAGCAGGTAGTTCAGATCCCACTGAAGCTCTTCGGCGGTGCGGCCGATGCCGGCTGTACGGGCGATGATGCTCATTCCGGAGGGCAGGCTGAGCGTGTCCATCGTCTCGCGCAGTTCCTGCCGGTCCTCGCCTTCGATCCGGCGGCTCACACCGCCGCCGCGCGGGTTGTTCGGCATCAGCACGAGATAGCGGCCGGCGAGGCTGATGAAGGTGGTGAGCGCCGCGCCCTTGTTGCCGCGCTCTTCCTTTTCAACCTGAACGATGACTTCCTGGCCTTCGGTGAGGGCCTCCTTGATGGTGGCCGTGCGCACGTCAACGCCGCTCTTGAAGTAGCTGCGGGAGACTTCTTTGAAGGGGAGAAAGCCGTGGCGCTCTTCGCCGTAGTCGACAAAGCACGCCTCGAGCGACGGTTCGATTCGGGTGATGATGCCCTTGTAGATGTTGGACTTGCGCTGCTCGCGGCCGGCACTTTCAATGTCGATGTCGATCAGCCTCTGTCCGTCCACGATGCCGACGCGAGTTTCCTCGGCGTGAACGGCGTTAAATAGCATGCGTTTCACTTGCTGCTCCTTGCGCTGGGCCGCCACTGACGCGGGCGTCCCAAATGAGCGTGTCGCAAAGGCACACCTTCTCGTGAGGCATCAGGGCAGGGCGTGCGCCGGGAATCAGCGCATGGGGCGGTGTCGCAGCATCCGGATCGGATTGATTCGAAAGAAAAAGCAGTCTCTGAATGCAATCAGCGGGCAAGCCCCGTGGCAAGCTTTTCAATCGAATCAAGATCAGAGCGATCCTCGCATCCCGCTGCGCCGGGTCCCCTGAGTCTGTGTCGGCTATGTTCAGCGCGTTGGGGAGAGCACGGCAGTGCATGCGCCTGAGCCGAAGGACTCAGGGCGGGCACGCGCTTTCCTGGGCCGAAAGCGACCCGGACAGCTCGATCCCTCACAGAACAGCGGAGAGTGGCTTGACGGGAATGCGAAAAGACGGTGCGCGGACTGTCGGTTCTGCGGACAAGCGCACCCGCGGGCATGCGCAGTAGTTGCGCCACCCAGCTGATCGCAAGTTCAACAAACAGAGCAGACAATTCCAAAACCTTTTCACGCCTTGCCGCTGACTGAGCTCTTTTCTCAGTGTCTTGCGGCAATCGGATCAGAACGGACTGGCCGCTTCTGATCCAGCCTGCGCCAGGGCATCAAGGAGCTGATTGCAGTATCCGGGGCGGTGGGCTGAGCGATTTGCCTGGGACGGCACCGATTGCGTAAGACTTTGCCGATCGCTCGAAAGGGAGGTTCAAAGCAAAGCGCCTGTCTTTTCAGCAGGCTTCGTCCTCAGGTCAAAAGTTCAGCGCCTCCGCTTCCGAAGCACTGCAGCCAAAGGAAAGCACGGCGGCTTTCCTGCTCGTCTGGATGCTCGTGCAGCAGGCGTTAATAAAACTTTTCCAAAGGCGGCCCGGAATCTGATCCGGACACACCAAAACCGCCCGATGCCCGAAGCCCTCCGGCTACGGGATTCAAGCGGTACAAGTCGGCTAAAATGCCGAGTCCATACGTTGGGAAACTGGCTCGCGGCGGAGATTTTCATGTCCGGCGCTGAAGCGGTTTCCGCGTACGGGTGCAAGTATATAGAGTTGTCCCACTGATTGCCTGAAAATGCATCCATCTGCCGACCAGAAAAATGATTACGAACACCCGGTGCCGGCCGGTTCCCTGAGACAGGTGGACGGGACGGCCCGCATCTTCATCCGCATTGATGAAACGGCCGAGGGGCAGAGGCTGGACAACTTCCTCATGAAACTCATCCGCGGGGTGCCCAAGGGGCATATCTACCGGATTGTCCGGGAGGGCGAGGTGCGGGTCAACAAGGGGCGTGTCGACGCAGGGGCGAAGCTTGCCCTCGGAGACATCGTTCGCATCCCGCCGATCCGGGTTGCAAGGCGCGAGGACGGGCCGTCCGTTCCGGCCATTCGCCCGGGAGCGCTTCCCGTGCTGTATGAGGATCGCCATCTGCTGATCGTCAACAAGCCTGCGGGGCTTGCTGCGCATGGCGGCTCCGGCGTTGCCTTCGGTCTCATCGAGCAGCTTCGCGCGAGCCGCCCCGAGGAGCCCATGCTCGAGCTCGCGCACCGGCTGGATCGGGACACGTCCGGTGCGATCATCGTCTGCAAGAGCCGCAAGGCGCTGGTGCGGCTGCAGCAGATGCAGCGCGAGGGCGGCCAGATTGAAAAGCACTACCGGCTTCTCGTGCAGGGCGACTGGGTCAATCAGCGCGAACATGTGAAAAAGCCGCTTTTCAAGTACACGCTGCCAAGCGGCGAGCGCCGGGTGCGGGTCGATGAGGAAAGGGGACTGCCTTCGCACACGATCTTTACGCTTATCAGGCGCTACGGCGCGGTGTCGCTTCTGGATGCCGAATTAAAGAGCGGCCGCACGCATCAGATCCGCGTGCATGCGCAAAGCTGCGGCTTTGCGCTCGTGGGGGATGACAAGTACGGCTCGTATGAATTCAACGATGCAGTTGCAAAGGGCTCGCTTGGCGTGCCCTTCAAGCGGATGTTCCTTCATGCCTGCCGGCTCAGATTTGCGCATCCGGTGAGCGGCGAGATGCTCACGATCGAATGCCCGCTGCCGGCCGAGTGTCAGCATCTTCTCGATCACCTCGACAAGGAAAGCAAATGACGGAGAACCTTCTTGGAAAGCGCTGGGAGCTTTTCGTTTTCGACTGGGACGGTACCGTCATGGACACGACGTACCTCATCGCCCGGGCCATGCAGCAGGCATGCAAGGCGCTGGGGTATCCCGAGCCGGAGCTCTCGCTTGCGCGCTCGACCATCGGGCTCGGAGAGGACGACACGATGCGGATCATCTGCCCGCAGTGCCCGAGGAGCCGTTTCGGGGAGTTTCTTGTCGCCTACAAGAACTGGTACATCCCGCGGGAGGAGGAGATTTCCGTTTTTGACGGACTCGAAGCCATGCTGACCGGAATGCACCGGGCAGGGCTTCGGCTTGCAATCGCCACCGGCAAGTCTGCGGCCGGCATGGAGCGCGTATTCAGAAAGACCGGGCTCGGGCCGCTTTTCGAATCCGTGAAGACGGCTGACCGCTCCTGGCCCAAGCCCAATCCGGCGATGCTTCTGGAGCTTGCGGATGAAACCGGGGTCGAGACGAGCCGCATGGTGATGGTGGGAGACGCCATTCACGACATGCTGATGGCAAGGAACGCCGGAGCCGCCGGCGTTGGCGTCACTTTTGGCGGAGGCAGCCCCGAGGCGCTTCGCGAGGGGCGTCCGCACGCGATCGTGTCCACGGTGCCCGAGTTAGCCAGGGTTCTGGGAGTCATGCCGGAGATGAATGCGGAACTGCGGCGCAGAGGCCTTACTGAAATTTCAGAGCAGCCGTAGGCCTTACCTGCGGCGCGGCCCCTCCCGGCCCATCCGCCGGCGGGAGGAATCGGCCTTTCCTGTCTTGATTCCTTCCTGGGGCCTTGCACCCGCTCTGGCAAGGACTGCGAACACGGTGGGGAGTTTGGGAAGATCCATCGAGCGCTTCAGCCACTCGCCGGCGGCATGCGTTTCAATGGCTTCGTTGTCTCCAGTGATGTCCGTTGCCACGGTGACCAGCGTGTCGGCGGCAAGCGTCTGCGCGAGCGCCTTCAGCATGGTGCTGTTGCGGTAGGGCGTTTCGATGAAGAGCTGCGTCTCGGGCGTTCTGCTCTGACGCTCAAGATCGGCGATCGCTCTTACCCGCTCATTCTCGGCAATCGGCAGATAGCCGAGGAACCGGAACCGCTGGCCGTTTAGGCCGCTCGCCATCAGCGTGAGCATGATCGAGCAGGGGCCGGTGAGCGGAACGACGCGGATGCCGAGCGCCTTGGCGCGGGCCACAAGCGTTGCCCCCGGATCGGCGATGCCCGGGCATCCGGACTCCGAGACGATGCAGGCATCCTCTCCGGCAAGCACGGGCTGCAGCCAGGAGTCGATGAGCCCGGGATCTGGCTCGTGGCCGATTTCAACAATGGTGAGCTCGCTGATCGGACCGGGGTGTCCGGCCTGCTTGAGGTAGTGCCTTGCGCTCTTGGCGTTCTCGGCCAGAAAATACCGGGCCGAGCGAGCCTTCTGCAGCACGCCCTGCGGAATGGTTTCCTCCACGGAACGCTCTGCGATCCGGTTCGGGAGCATGAATAGGGTGCCCGCCATCGGTGTGCCTTCCTGCCGCTAGAGACCCTGGATCGGAGGGATTCCGGCCCGGGCCAGCATGCCGGTGAGCCGCATGAGAGGCAGGCCGATGAGCGAGGTCGGATCGTCGCTCGAGACGCTCTGCATGAGGGCGATGCCGAGTTTTTCGATCTTGGCGCTGCCTGCGCAGTCGTAGGGCTGCTCGCGGCGCACGTACTCGGCGATGGTTTCATCCGACAGGGGGCGCATCGTGATCACGGTGTCGCTCACAGTTTCCTGCAAAGTGCCGTCAGCCGCGGCAACGCAGACTGCAGTGTGAAAGACGACTCGCTTGCCCTGCATGCTCTGGAGTTGCTCCACGGCGCGCTCGTAGGTGTGGGGCTTGCCGAGCGTCTTGCCGTCAAGATCGCAGACCTGGTCGGAGCCGATCACCACGCATCCGGGGTGCTGTGCGGCGACGGCCTGGGCCTTTGCCCGGGCAAGACGCGCGCAGACTTCAACGGGAGTCTCCCCGGGCTTGACGCTCTCGTCAATGTCGGGACTCACGCAGCTGTAGGTCAGGCCGAGCCTGTCGAGCAGCTCACGGCGGTAGCGCGAGCTGCTTGCCAAAATAAGAGTTGGTTTTGTCATAATGGGCGCAATTTTAACCAAGCGGCCTTTCCTGGCCGCCAGATTTTCATGACGACGATTGACATTTTTGAACTCTCCCGCGCACGCAAAACCGTGAGCGGGGATCTGGAACTCAAGGATTTCCCGGATCTCGCGTCGCTGCTTGAGGGAGAGGGGCGCGACGCACGGATTCACTATGAGGCGACTGGCACGGCCGGCAGAGACGGAAAACCCGGCGCCGATCTCTCGCTAAAGGGCGTCATGAGGACCCGCTGCGTGCTCTGCGGCGAGCCCTGCGAAGTGCAGATCGACAAGACCGTGCCGTTCCTTTTCACCAGGACGGAGGCCGAGGCCGATGCCATGGACATCGCCGATGACGGCGAGTACGAGATTGTTGTCGGCTCGAAAAAATTCGATGTCAATTTCTGGGTCGAGGAGGAGCTGATGCTCTCGCTGCCCTCATTCCCACAGCACGATGACTGCGAGCCGGATCGCAGCAAGCTCTCCACGAAGGAGATGGCCGGGGAGGAGACGTCGCAGAAGGCCAATCCCTTTGCCGTGCTGGCAAGCCTCAAGAAGAGCGGATAGGAAATCAGATTTCGGAGGTTGCAGCCGCCCGTTCGGCAGCCGCCTTCTCTGCGCGGTCGTATTCGCGCAGATACCAGAAGATTCCGAACAGAGCGCTCAGGGCGGCGATTCCGCCGCCCCAGAGTCCGATTTGAGAGAGCTCTGCGTGGGTGCAGACAAGGCCGCCCGCCAGAGCGCCCCCGCCGATTCCCACGTTGTAGATGCCCGAATAGATCGACATCACGACCGCAGTGCCGCTTGGCGCAAAGCGGATGATGCTCGCCTGAAAGACAAGGTTGAAGAACCCGATCGCAAGCCCCCAGAGAATGCAGACGGCTGTCAGGAGAGCCGCATTGCCCGAAGCGGCTGCAAGCAGCATCGGCAGCAGGGCCGTTCCGGCGAGCGCCGAGACGATAAAGGCCTTGGGGCATTTTCCGAAGAAGTTGGCGTAGAGCACGCTTGCCGCAATGCCCACAAGTCCGAAAAGGCTGAGGATCCAGGTGATGGAGTTCTGCGAGAAATGGGCGACCTGGGCAAGGAACGGCTCGATGAACGTGTAGGCCGTGAAGTGTCCCGTGATGGTGACGGCCGTGATGACGTACAGCCCCCAGATTTCGGGGCGGGCGAGCAGCGAGGGCAGTTCCTTGAGCGAGACTGCATTTCTGCTCGGAATGGACGGGAAGACCGCAATCAGCATGACAAAGGAGATGGCGGCCACGGCGCCGATGGCGGCAAACGTGAGGCGCCAGCCGACCCACAGGCCCATGGCGCGCCCGAGCGGCAGCCCCAGAATCATGGCGACCGAGGAGGCGACGACAATGAGGCTGAGGGCCGCCCTCTGGTGGCGTGCCGGGGCGGCAAGCACCGCTAGCGGCGTGACGACGGACCAGAAGACCGCGTGCGCGCAGGCCACTCCCGCCCGCGCCGCCATGAGAGACCAGAAGCCGCTGGCAAAGGAGCTTGCCGCATTGCTCAGGATGAAGAGCCCGACCACGCAGAGCATCAGCCTGCGGCATTCGACGCGGGACACAAGAAGCATCAGCGGCAGCGACATGAGGCTCACGATCCAGGCGTAGCCCGTGATGACCCGGCCGGCCTCGGCCTCGGTCATGGAGAGGTCGCGGGCCATGTCCGAGAGCAGGCCGATCGGCAGAAACTCTGAGGTGTTGAAGGCGAACACGCTGATCATGAGCGTGATCACGGGGAGCCAGGCGCGCATGAGAACCTTTCGGGAAGAGAATCAGGACTTGCCGTCCTCGTTCCTGTGGTCGCGGCGAAAGAGCTCCCATTCCTCGACTTCGGTGCCGTCGGGAAGGATGCACACGCCGTACTCGCCGCCATCCCTGTCCTTGCGGATCTCGAGCCTGCCGCGGCGGTTCTTGACGCACCAGACGGAGGCGGGATTGGCCATGCCGATCATGGGGGCTTTTGCGGGAGTGGCGCCGTCGGCGCTTGAGCACCCGGGAAGGGCCGCGGCGCACAGGCTCGCTGCAGCCATGAGCGAGGTCTTGCTGGTCATGTCCATGAGCTCGGAAGAAAAAAATGAGGAGCGGGATTGTACTCGCTCCTCATGGCGCCATCGGGTGCGGCGGGCCTGATTCGGCCAGCGCTAGAACTTCCAGCGGATGCCTGCGTTGGCGCTCCAGGAGTTCTTGTAGCCGCCCGTGATGTACTCGGCGTCGCTCCAGAGATACGTGTCCTTGCCGATCGCGTAGCACCTGCACGACCCTATAATCGTCGGAGGATCTTTCTGCTTCAGAGATTGACATGTCGGCGCTCATTTTCTCGGTCCTGATGGTGCACCTTGTGGCGCTTGCATCACCCGGTCCGGATTTTTTCTTCGTGACGCAGACCGCGATGAGCCGTTCGCGGAGCGAGGGACTTCTCGGCGCGGCAGGCATTGCGCTAGGCATTTCGGTCTGGGCCGCGCTCTCGCTTCTTGGTCTGCAGGTACTCTTCGAGCAGTTCGCCTGGCTGCAGCGTGCGGTCATGCTTGCGGGCGTCGCCTATCTCTTTTGGATGGGCGTGCAGCTTCTTAAAAGCGCCGGGAGCGGGAAGGGCGACTCCGGGGCGCA
>DNLN01000005.1 GCA_003488465.1 Sutterella sp.
GGCGTCATCCTGTACGGCGTCAGCCCTGATTCAAGCGTCTCCGAGCGCGACCTGCACGTGCGTCCCGCGATGACGTTCTCCGCCAGGATTATCGCCATTCAGAACATTGAGGCAGGCCAGGCGGTGGGATACGGTTCGCGTTGGACTGCCGCAAGGCCGAGCCGCATCGCCGTGGTTGCCTGCGGCTACGCCGACGGCTACCCGAGATCGATGCCGAACGGAGCCCCAACCTGGGTGGAGGGCAAAATCGCGCCGCTGGTTGGGGCGACCAGCATGGATATGCTTGAAATCGATGTCACTGACGTGCCGCAGGCCAAGGTCGGCAGCATTGTCGAACTTTGGGGCGAGCATGTGTCCGTCAACGAGGTTGCCAAACTCTGCGGCACGATCGGCTACGAGCTTTTGTGCGCCCTGGCTCCCCGCGTCAACGTTCGGGTTGACGAGGAGTAGCCGATGGCCAAGTCAAAGGCTCGCGTTGAGTACGTTTGCTCCGATTGCGGCGGCTCAAGCATCAAGTGGCAGGGCAAGTGCCCGCACTGCGGTGCCTGGAATACGATGAAGGAGTTCCGCATTCCCTCGGGATCCGTTGCCGAGCGTTTCGGCTCGGAGCGGCATCGTGTGCAGGGCCTCGTGCAGTCGAGTGAGGTGGTCGACCTCTCGGAGGTGGACGCGAGCGAATTGCCCCGCATTCCCACGGGCTTTGAGGAGTTCGACCGCGTGATGGGCGGCGGCCTTGTCCCCGGGGGAGTGAGCCTCATTGGCGGCGACCCGGGAATCGGCAAGTCAACGCTGCTGCTTCAGGTGATGAGCCGGCTTGTGTCGCAGGGCCGCAGCGCCCTGTACGTCTCGGGAGAAGAGTCCGCCGGACAGGTCGCGATGCGTGCAAAGCGCCTCGGAATCGATCCGCGCGGGCTCAAGCTCATGAGCGAAATCGAGCTTGAAAAGATTGAGAAGGCGCTCCTTGAGGGCGCCCCGGAATTTATTGTCATCGACTCGATCCAGACACTGTTCAGCAGTGCGCTCGACAGTGCCCCGGGCAGCGTCACCCAGGTCAGGGAATGTTCGGCACGGCTCACGCGGCTTGCAAAAAGCGCAGGCGTGACGCTCTTTTTCGTCGGACACGTCACCAAGGACGGCAACCTTGCCGGTCCCCGGGTGCTAGAGCATATCGTCGACACGGTTCTGTATTTCGAGGGCGACCAGCATTCCAATTTCAGGCTTGTCCGAGCGTTCAAGAACCGATTTGGCGCCGTGAATGAACTCGGCGTGTTCGCCATGACGGACCGAGGCCTGCGCGGCATTTCCAATCCGTCGGCGATTTTCCTGTCCGAGCATCGCGAGGGCGTCCCGGGCAGCGTCGTGATGGTGACTCAGGAGGGCACAAGGCCCCTGCTCGTTGAAGTGCAGGCGCTCGTTGACGGCACGCATCTGCCTTCGCCGAAGCGGCTTTGCGTGGGGCTTGATCCCCAGCGCCTGGCGATGCTGCTTGCTGTGTTGCACCGGCACGCTGGAATGAGCTGCTTTGACCAGGATGTCTTTGTCAATGCCGTCGGCGGCGTGAAGATCGCTGAGCCGGCAAGCGATCTGGCGGTGCTGTTTGCCGTCTGCAGCTCGATCGCAGACCGGCCTCTGCCCAAGGGACTGGTCGTCTTCGGCGAAGTGGGGCTTGCTGGAGAAATCCGCCCTGCGCCTAGAGGACAGGAGCGCCTTCGCGAGGCCGCAAAACTTGGCTTTTCCACTGCGGTGATCCCGAGGGCGAATGCGCCGAAGTCCCCGATCGAGGGACTGGAGATCATCGCTGTCGATCGCATCACGGACGCGCTCTCGGCAGTGCGCGAGCGCGCCTGAAAACTTGGCGGGAATCTCCGAGGGCTCTGCTAAAATGCGAGCCTCTTCAAAACAGAATCCACTATAAAAATCATGAAAATCACCAAGCTTCTTTCTCTTGAATCCGTTCCTGCTCCGACTCTTCTTGCCCGCGCCGACAAGATTGTTCTGACGTTTGATCAGCGCGTGCAGGCGCCTGCGACCTTCACGACCGTTGCCGGTGCCGAACTTGAAAACGCCCTTGGCGAGACCCGTCCTCTCGAAGTCGATGACGTGCTCGTCGACGAGCGCGGCCGTTTCTACGTCATCAAGGCTGGCGTCGAGACCATCCTCAAGGTCACCGGCGACATGGATCTGATGCAGCAGGCGGTCTATGCGCTCACCGCTCGCGGCATTCGCGTTGCTCAGGCCGAGGGAGGCTTTGCCCTGCCGCTCAACGATCAGCTCAAGAGCTTGCTCGAGAACGTCGGTCTCACGGTGACGCCCGCCGAAGCTCCGTTCGAGCCCGTTCCGCTGCCCCGCCATCACGGCGGCTGCGGTTGCGGTTGCGGTTGCGGCGGCCATCATCACCATCACCATGACGGAGAGTGCGGCTGCGGACACCACCATCATGACCACGAGGAGGGCGAGTGCGGCTGCGGACATCATCACGACGGGGATGAGGAGTGCGGTTGCGGTCACCACCATCATGACCATGAGGAG
>DNLN01000214.1 GCA_003488465.1 Sutterella sp.
TATCGAATTCCGCCGGGCAGACGAGGTTGCCGACATTTTCGATCAGGCAGGCGGATCCCTGCGGGGGATCGAGGTGCTGCAGGGCGGTCTTCACCATCTCGGCGTCGAGGTGGCAGCCTTTTCCGGTGTTGATCTGGACGGACTTTGCCCCGGCGCTGCGGATGCGGTCGGCGTCGTTGCTCGTTTCCTGGTCGCCTTCGATCACGGTGATGGGAAGCGCCTTCGGATCGGCGCGCCGGATCGTGGCCGAGAGCAGCTCGGTCTTGCCTGAGCCCGGGCTCGAGACGAAGTTGAGCGCAAGGATCTTCTTGGCGGCGAACATCTCGCGGTTGTGCGCGGCGATCGCATTGTTGCGCGAGAGGATGTCCTGCTCGACGCTGATCTTGTGCGTATGGGAATGATCGTGGGAGTCGCCCTGCTCATGGCTGTGCGCGTGTGAGTGCGTCGTGCCGTCGGCGTGGGTGTGTTCGTGCTCGTGATGATCATCGGTGGCGTGGATCGTCACATTGCCATTCTCGTCGGTGTGAGAGTGCATGTGGGAGTGATCGCCGCCGCAGCCGCAGGTTGTGCACATGGTTGTTTCTCCGTGTCTGTATGTCTTTGCGGCAGCCGGTTGCATGTCCGGCGGCCGTTTTTTTTCAAAATCCTAGTCTTCGCTTTCAAGGTCCACGACCTTGAGGTCCCGCCCCTCGGAGGGCATCAGGTGATAGCCGCCGCACGAGGGGCACGCGTCCCCGTATCGGTGCAGCGGCACGTCCTTCATGCAGTCCATGCACCAGGCCCGGCCCTCGGGCCGGTCGATGACAAGGGCCGCCCCGTCCGCGACCGTGCCGCGCTTGACGGATTCGAAGGCGAACTTGAGCGCGTCGATCTCGACGTTGGAGAGTTCGCCCACGGCGATGCGTACGCTCGTGATGCGTTTGGCGCCGGCGTCCCGGGCGGCGTTTTGAACCACCTCGATGATGCCTTCGGCAAGGGAGACTTCATGCATGAGCCTGTTTCTCCGTAATGGTGTAGGGAATGCACGCGTCGAGCAATAGGAGCGAGCGCCGTGCCTTTTGCTCGAACTCGGCAAACGAGCGGGCGGGGATTGTGTTGAGGAGCCGGCTCGCGGCGCCTTGCGGGTGGAAGTTCCATTCCGTCGGCGCAACGATCACGGCGCGCTCGATGAGGCCGCGCCGCATTTCGACCGCGGTGACGAGCGAGCCCCTGGCGCACTGCATGATGCTCAGAGCGCGGCAATTGTCGCGCTCGGTGCGCAGCCAGCCCTCCTGCGGCATGCCAAGGCTCAGCATGGCAAGCTCAAGGAGCCGCGCAAACAGCAGCGCAGGGAGCGGAAGCGCCTCCTGCGGCACCAGGGCTGCATGGCGCGCGAGCGCATGCGTCTGGCAGGGGCCGCACGAGAGGTGCGGGCGCTCCGTAAAGCCCTCCGTCCACACAAGGCTCGAGAGTTCTGCGCGAACCTCGGGGCTCTCGGTGTCAAGGAGGGGAACGTCGGCAGCGCTCCGGTCGTGTATCGTGAGGGCTCTTTCAAAAAGGCTGCGGGCGGCCGGGCTCGCCCACTCGGCGGCGCGGCACAGCATTTTTGACAGAGTCTTCGGTTCGGCTTCTTCGGGCAGGCCCGCAAGGATGCTTGTGCGGGCGAGCGCGGCGATCTCGAGGGTCAACTCTTTTGCGCTTCCCGCGCCCCGGGTGAGGGCGGCAAGCTTTGCGCGCAGGGCGCCGATTGCGCGGGCCTCAGGGAAGGGGGGAAGGCCGAGTGCAAGCGGCAGATCCATGAGAAAAAGCCGCAAGTGCTCAAGCATCGCTTCGGCCTGGGCGGCGAGAACGATTTCGTGAGCCTCGATTTTCCGTCCCTCGGCCGCTGCGACGGCCGCCCTGAGCGAGCCCTGCTGGGCGGCCGGGCACAGGGCATAGATGAGGCCGACGAGCCCGTAGAGCTCTTCGCCCGGGGCCTTTCCTGCCAGGAGCCTTGCAACCATGGGGCCGCGCGAGGAGCGCACGGCAACGCGTCCGCCCGGGGAAGCGGACGGATCAAAGAGGACGGACACGGAGCCGATGCCAGCCGGCTGCATTACCTTCTCCCGGCATCCGGGGCCTCAACGGCCCGGATCACGATCTGGCGGCGCGTCATTTTCTCGGGAATTTCCGAAAGGGGCTTTTGAGGCGTGAGCGGCTCTCCGAGCTCGGGCTCGGGTTCCTTTTTGTTCGGATCGGGAGGCGAGAGCATCGTGTCAAGCGAGATCTGCACGACCGCCTCGGCGGTCGGCTGATCGCCGATCTCCCAGGTGGGCGAGAGCAGCGAGCAGCTCTGGTAGACGCCGAGTTCGGGGTCGACGACGCCCATGAAGCTGAATTCGCCTCCCGGCAGCTCCACGCCCTTGATCTTCGTCTCGGCGATGTTGGTCCAGGTCTCGGGATTGCCGCAGGCGCGGATCACCAGGAGCGACCAGGGCGTCACGACGCCGCCCACCCACTGGCCGTCCACGCGCCGGAACGGCACCGAGCTCACGGTAAGGCGCGGATTGCAGATCGGCACGCCCTTCATGCGCGTTGCGGCGATTTTGCGGAAGCCTTCCTCGAAATACTTCTGGGGGCTCGTCTTGAAGACGCGGATCCGCACCTTCTGCCGGGGCTTCTTCTCGAAGCGGATCGGTTCGTCGTCAGAAATTGATGTCGTCTTCGCCATGCTCGCCGTCAGCCAGAATGAAGGAGGAGTGGGGGCAGCCGCAGGCCGGGCAGTCCCAGTTGTCAGGAATGTCGTTGAAGGGCGTTCCGGGCGGCACCTGCCACTCGGGGCATCCTTCATCGGGATCGTAGATGTAGTGGCACACCTTGCACTGCATCTTGGTGTGCGGTCCGATCCGGCGCCGGTTGAGCTCGTCGAGCAGCCGGCACGGATCGTTCGTAAGGCGTGACGTGTCACTCATCGCAGCTACTCCTGCTCGGCGCGCTCGACGTCGGCGCGGCACCAGTCGATCTTGGACTGAAGGCGCTTCAATGCGTCGGGAATGTCCTCGCGCGAACTCATCACTTCGGGCGGCACGGCGCACACGACGACCTGGTCGAGAAGCTCCTTGTTCGCGTTCGAGAGAATGCGGCTTCTCCAGACGCCGCGCACCTTGGTCTGCTCGATCGTGCTGCGGGCAAAGCCGCGCATGTTGACTTCCACGCGGCCGCTGCCGAGAACCTCGGAAATGTAGGTCTTGTCCTGCGGAGAGAGCGGCTGGCGCGAGAGCTCGACCGAGAGCGGAAGCCCGTCCGGGTCGGGTTTGGTCAGATCGGTTGCGGCGATGGCGGCGCGCAGCTCGGTGATGATCGAGGGAGCGGCAAAGAGCCCCTCGGGCTGGGCGGCGGGCTGCTCGATGTCGGCCTGGCCCGTTGCGGCCGCCTCAACCACCGGCTGGGGCAGAAGGCTGATCGCGATCAGATCCTTGTCGCCCACGAGCATGCGCCAGACGGTGGGCACGCCCGTTTCCTCGATGCGCACGCGCCCGCCGTCGACGACGATGCGGATTTCGCCCGCTTCGAGCGTATCAAAGAGGAACCGCTTGTATTCCTCGGGTTCGCCCGAAAGATCGGTGAGAAAGTTGAAGGCGCCCTTGTCGGCCTGAACTTCAGTGAGCTTACCCTTTGCGTACTCCATCCACTCGAGCGTGCGCTTGGCCGCTTCGATCTGCTCCTTGGTGCGGGAGAATTGCTTGGCGCGCTTGGCAGCCTCGAGAATTGTCTTGGCGTTGATGACGGTTTCCTGCATGGTGACTGTATCCCTTGAATTCTGATGTGTCCTGCGTTTGTCTTACGCGTTGCCGATCGTGATCGAGCGCTTGGCCGGAGCGTCCTGCTTCTGGCCGATTTCCGCAAGGCCCTTGATGTAGTCGTCCCAGACCTTCAGGCCCTGCAGCGCGCCGAGCCAGACGCCGTTGCGGAAGAATCCGACGGCGGGCAGGCGCGTGAGCCCGAACCGCATGGAGATCGCACGGCCCACGGCCGGGTCGGTGAAGCCCTTGCCGGCAAGGTACGGGGCGAAGGCCTTGGCGATTTCGGGGGCGATCACGGCGATGTCAAGCGTTTCCTTGAACGTCGTCGGATTGTCGGCAAAGACCATCAGCACGAGGCCCTTCTTTTCGGTGAGGCTGCGCACGTTGTTTTCATTGACGCGCACAAAGCCTTCCTCGCCCCAGAGACGGTTGAAGATCGGGTGGTGATCCACGTCGACCAGGGTCATCTGCCGTGTCGGTTCATTGAGTTCGGCGGCCATTTGTCTGTCCTTCGTTCTTGTGAAATCTGTGTGTGTGGCAATCAGTTCTTTTTCTGCGCATCGAGCTGGGCCTGAAGATGAGGCGGGAGCTTGCCGGTGTTGGCGATGATGTCGGCAAATGCGCTGTCGACCTCTTCGGTCGTGGCGGTGCCGCCCATGACGTCGGAGAGGGCGTGAAGCGCCGTGCGCATCTCAAGGGCCTCGGCTTCGCTCATCACGCGCTGGGCGGCGCCGTTAAAGACCAGGAGCCAGTCGCCGGGCTTGACTTCGCCGGCAAGTTCGGTGTTCACCCGAAGGCTTTCATTGCCGTTCAGGGCAATGGCCGAGAGGGCGTCTGGCACCTCGGTGACCAGCATGGGAATAGCGATGCACATGGCGATTACTTGTCCTTGGCGAGGTTGATGAAGCGGATGTCGCCCTCGCGGAAGACTTCCTTTTCAGAGGGGCGGGCGGCCTCGTAGGTTTCGCGCGCAAGGCACTCTTCGCCAAGCGGCGCGACCTTTTCGGCCGGATCGCGCAGCGTGATGTCCACGCCCCAGTGCGTGAGGATCTCCTCGGCCTTCACAAGGGCCGGTCCGATGCACTCGGAGACCTCGGACGTGAGCGAGCCGCCGTAGTCCTCCATGGTCTTGGGCTGGCAGCCGATGATGGCGATGTTCTTCGGGTAGCGGCCGCGGATCAGGGCCATGCCGAAGAGGTCGTTCAGGCCCTGCTGGTGGGCCGAGACCTTGGTCTGCAGATAGGGGGTGATGTCCTTGCCCTCGATCACCTTCAGGGTGCCGGGCTCGCACTGCACGTCGGCGCAGTCAAAGATCAGGATGTTGTCGGTCTCCTCGATGAATTCCTGCAGAAAGTATCCAAGCGTGCCGCCGTCGATGACCTGCACGTCTGAGGGCGTGCGCCACTTCCTGTGAAACGCCTCGACGGCGCGGTTGCCAAATCCTTCGTCGGCCCAGAGGATGTTGCCGACGCCCATGATGACGGCCTTGTATTTCTTGTCCATG
>DNLN01000023.1 GCA_003488465.1 Sutterella sp.
AGCGAGTTCCGGACCAGATCGAGCAGTCCCGAGCGCACGGCGCTGCCGCCCCCGTAGACGATGAGCGCCCTCTTTGGAGACTCGGGCAGGGCGGCGAGCTCCCTGCCGATTTCGCCCTCCATGCTCCGGCCGAACATCAGCTTTGTGGGATTGCAGTATGTGAAGTCCAGCATGAGAGTGGTCTCCTCTAGAATGTTACGCGCGGCGGGCGAGCATCACGCCCTTGACATCCCGAATGAGCGCGAGCGTTTGCTGCAGATCGTTGGTCGAGGCGATTTCAACGGAAAAGCGCATGTGCGCATCGCCCTTCACATTCTTCGTGTTCATGCCGATCAGGCTCTGCTTTTGCTTGGAAATGATTTCCGTGATGTCCCGGATCAAGCCCACGCGGTCCTTGGCGATCACGAGGATCTCCACCGGGTAAAGCGCATCGCGCGCCTTGCCCCAGCTCACCTCGATCATGCGCTCGTGGGAATTTGCCGAGAGGTTTCTCACGTTGGGGCAGTCCATGCGGTGGATGGTAACACCCCTGCCGCGGGTCACAAAACCGATGATCTCATCGGGCGGCGCCGGATGGCAGCAGCGCGCGAGCTGCGTGAGCAGCGAGTCCACCCCGACCACGAGCACGCCGCCCTTGGCGGCGCGAGAGTGGCTCACATGGATCTCCTCCTCCTCGGCCTTGTCCTCCTCGGCGGGCTGCACAGCCTGTTCGATCGAGCGGGTGCTCAGCTCATCCTTGGCAAAAGCCACGCACAGATCCTCGACCTTGTCGTAGCCAAGACGCTGCGCGATGTCCTCGAGCTTCACAGCAGTCTTTCCAAGACGCGCAAGCTCCTTGTCAAGGCGCTCGCGCCCGGCCTGCGTCTGCTCGGCGAGCTGCTGCGCATTGAACCACTGACGCACCTTGGTGCGGGTGCGGGCGCTCACGGCGTAGCCGAGCTCGGGATTGAGCCAGTCTCGGGACGGACCGCCCGTTTTGGCGGTGACGATTTCGACCGTCTGGCCGGTCCGCAGCTTGGTATTGAGGGGCACCATGACGCCGTTCACGCGCGCGCCGCGGCACCGGTGGCCGAGCTCGGTATGGAGCTGATAGGCGAAGTCGATCGGAGTGGCGCCGTCCTGGAGCTCGAGCACGCGCCCCTGGGGCGTCAGCGCATAGACGTGATCGTCCGTGACGCCGGGCCTGCTGGGCGCGTCGACGTCGCTCTTCCACGCGAGGATCTGGCGCAGCCACGCAACGCGCCGTTCCTCGGCCTCGGCCGCCTTGTCCTTGTTGGAATTGCCGGCCTCCTTGTAGTGCCAGTGGGCGGCAACGCCGAGTTCGGCGAACTCATGCATCGCTCTGGTGCGGATCTGGATCTCGACGGGCTTGCCCTCGGGATCGCGCATCACGGTGTGCAGGGACTGATAGCCGTTGGGCTTGGGATGGGCGATGTAGTCGTCGTATTCCTTCTCGATGATCGTGAAGTGCTCCTGCACGATGGAGAGCACCTCGTAGCAGTGCTCGACCGAGTCGACGATGATGCGCATCGCGCGGATGTCAAAGAGCTGATCGAAGCGGAGGTGCTTTCGCTCCATCTTCTTGTAGATGGAGAAGATGTGCTTCGGGCGTCCGCTCACTTCGGCCTTGATGCCGTTTCTCTCAAGGAGCTCCTTGACGATCTTGACGCACTTTTCCATGAAGAGCAGGCGCTCCTCGCGGGACTCGTCGAGCTCGCGAACGATCTCGTGGTAGACCTTGGGCTGGGTGAAGCGAAGCGACAGATCCTCAAGCTCCCACTTCATCTGCCAGATGCCGAGGCGGTTGGCAAGCGGCGCATAGAGCGCAAGGGTCTCGCGGCCGAACCGGTCCGCGCCCGGCGCTTCGGCGTTGGCGTACCAGCGCAGCGTCTGCAGGCGGCTTGCAAGCCGCAGGATCACAACGCGCAGATCCGTGCACATGGCAAGCAGCATCCTGCGGATTTCCTCGGGCTGGATCACGGCCCCCGATTCACCGTCGCTCTGTCGGGTCTTGTTGTTGACCTGCATGAGGCGCTGGAAATCCTCGACAAGGCGTCTGACGGACACGCCGAAGGTCTTTTCAATCCATTCGCTCGAGTCGTGAATCAGGTCCTTGGAGTGAAAGAGATAGGCGGCGGCAAAAAGTTCGTCATCCTGTCCGACGGTCTTCAGGATATCCACCATGCCGTCGGCGTGCTCAAGGCAGGGCTCCCCGGTTGGCAGGAACGCTCCTTGATAAACGGGCTCCACCACCCTGCGTGCAAGTTTCCAATCTGTCCGTATTGCTTCTGAATCAGCCATTTTTTACTGTGTTTTCTGTTTATGAATAGTCGCGACGCATTCGTTGCGCTGTCCTTCTGATTGTAGCCGGATGCTAGGGAAAAACCCGCTCCGGGCGGGCTTTCTCAACGCTTCTTTTGGCGTATTCCCAAAAAAGCGCCCGGGCCGCTTGCAAAAAGCAGACCCGGGGCGGATTCGGGAAGGTTCTCCGAATCGATTTTCAGGTCGGATCCGGAGAACGTCGGTCTTGTTACAGGAAAACGAGGTTCACGATGAAGAACGTCGGGAACAGGATGCCGACCGACCAGACCATGTAGCCGAAGAAGCTCGGCATCTTGATCGAGCGCTCGCCGCAGATGGCGACCACCATGAAGTTGGGGGCGTTGCCGATGTAGGTCACGGCACCCATGAACACGGCGCCCATGGACACGGCCATGAGGGTGTGGGCGTGGGTGGTCATCATCGCGGTGGGATCGCCGCCGGCGAGGTTGAAGAACGCCAGATACGTCGGAGCGTTGTCAAGGAACGCCGAGAGCATGCCGGTCAGCCAAAAGAACATCAGGTTGTTGAATTCGCCGGCTTCGTTCGTCACGAGGGCGACGAGGCTGGCAAAAGCTCCGGAGTGCCCGGCCCTGAGCATCTCGAGCACCGGCACGATGCACATGAAGATGCCGAAGAAGAGCTTGGCGACTTCAAGGATCGGAGCCCAGGTGAACTCGTTGGCCTTGCGGGCCTCTTCCGGCGTCGTTGCAAGCGAGAGGATCGCGAGAACCACAAAGCACGCATCGCGCACGATGCCCTGCAGCTTCATGTGCACGGAAAGCAGGCTGAACTCGACGCCCGGATTCCAGATGCCGCTCATCAGGACGGCGGCCACGATGCCGGCGAGGTATGCGAAGTTGATGCCGCCGGAAATTTCAATCGCCTTGCCCGAGGAGTTTTCGGGAGCGCGGACGTTGCCCTCGGCAACATCCTTGCGATAGAAGAAGCTGTCGATCAGCACGTACAGGCCGATCAGGATCGCAAGCGTGAGCGTGAGCGGCATGAACAGGTGCGTGAGCGTCCAGAAGAAATCCACTCCGCGCAGGAAGCCGAGGAACAGCGGGGGATCGCCCAGGGGCGTCAGGCACCCGCCGATGTTGGCCACGATGAAGATGAAGAAGATGAACGTGTGCATCTTGTACTTGCGGCTTTCGTTGGCCTTGATGAGCGGACGGATGAGCAGCATCGCCGCGCCGGTCGTACCCATCAGGTTTGCGCAGAACGCGCCGATCAGAAGAATCACCGCATTTACGATGGGGGTGCCGACGAAGCGTCCCTTGATATGAATGCCGCCCGCGACGATGAAGAGCGCACCCACGAACAGGATGAAGGGCACGTAGTCGCCGATCATCGCATGCGCAATGGAGCCCACGGCGACATTGAACGGTGCATAGATGAACAGAGGAATCGCGCAGCACAGAGCCCAGAACACGGCGACCTTGCCGAAATGGTGGTGCCAGAAATGCGGGGCGAACAGCGGGAACAGTGCAATCGAGAGCAGGATTCCGGCAAACGGAACGGCCCAGAGCAGCGACAGCTGGGAGCCGTCAAGCGAAGCGGCGGACGCGGCGGCGGGAACGAGCGCCGCAAGAGCTATGGTGAGTTTTCTGAAACAAGACACGCCTGTTACTCCTTCTTTTGAACTCGTCGTGAAGGTGGTCTAATCGGTCCAGTCATCGCAACATGCACTCGGGCTAGACCGCTTGTTTGATTTTAGCCAAATTGCAAAGCAGTGTTTACATTCCGATGACTGCGGGATCGTTGCCGGCGGCTGGAGGCCGTCCCACGGGCCCGCCAAACCGTCCGCTTGGCGACAGAGATCTTTCCAAGCAAGCATTTTCTTGCCATCTCGTAAGCGCAATAACCCCAGAGTGGTAAAAGACTTTCCTCGGAATAAAAATAAAAATGAAAATTGTCATTGATTTATTGGTAGTAACCCCAGTGCTATTTGCATAACCATTTAGGTTGTCAGACGATCATCGTCTCCGGAGACTTCCGTCTCCAACCCAAGGAGTCGGAGAGTGCTCAGAATTTCGCCAGAATGGGAAGCAGCCATCGCCCAGCCGTGCCGTGAAGCGCGACTGGACGGAAGCGCCTCGCGCGTCCCGGTTCTGCCCTGGATCACGCCGAGCCTGCACCCGGCCTCCTCAGAAACCGGGTGCGTTTTGTACCTGGACGGCAGCCTGCGGCCGGAGCCGTCAGAATGTCTTCGGATCGAGCCCGAACACCTGGCGCAGGTACGCGAGATACGTCGGATCCTCGCACATGCCCTTGCCCGGCTCGTCTGAGATCTTCGCCACCGGCTGGCCGTTGGCTCGAATCATCTTCATGACGATGTTGATGGGCTCGGGCCCGAGGTCGTTCATGAGATTCGTGCCGATGCCGAAGGCAATGCGGATCCTGTGGTTGAAGCGCCGGTAGAGTTCAAGCGCCCGGGGCATGGTGAGCCCGTCCGAGAACACCAGCGTCTTGCTGCGCGGATCGCACTTGTTGGCCGCATAGTGCCTGATCAGCTTCTCGCCCCAGGCGAAGGGATCGCCCGAGTCATGCCTTGCTCCGTCAAAGAGCTTGCAGAAGTACATGTCGAAGTCCTTGAGGAAGGGCTCGATGCCATACACGTCCGACAGTGCGATCCCAAGGTCTCCGCGATATTCCTTGGCCCACATCTCAAAGCCGAAGATCTGGCTGTCGCGCAGCCGGGGCCCGAGCGCCTGGCAGGCCTGCAGATACTCGTGTGCCATCGTTCCGATGGCGGCGATCCCGTAGCGGCGCGCCAGATCGCAGTTGCTCGTGCCCGTGAAGAACTTGGGCGAGAGGCGCTGCATGAGCACCTGCGTCACACGCTCCTGCCATCTGGCTGAAAAGCGGCGCCGGGTGCCGAAGTCGCTCAGGCGGAAGTTGCCGTTGTCCGGTTCGTTCAGAACGAGATCGATCTTGGCGTTGAGCCTTCTCATGCCCTCCTCGTAGTCGGGCTCGGGAACGGCATGCCGGAAGTACACCTCGTTCACGATCGCCAGAACGGGAATCTCAAAAAGGATCGTGTGCAGCCAGGGGCCCTCGACCGTGATGTCAAGTCCGCAGCTCGAAGAGCAGTCCGGCGTGACCCGGACATACTTCTCCTTGAGGTGGAACAGGCTCAGGAACTCAACGAAGTCTGGCTTGATGAAGCGCAGAGAGTTCAGATACCCGAGCTCCTCCTCGCGAAACCTCAGGGAGCACAGATGCGAGATCTCCTCGCGAATCTCGTCCGCATAGCAACCGAGCTCGATGCCCGGGGTGCGGCACTTGAATCGGTACTTCACCTCCGCTCCGGGAAACTGATGGAGCACGCACTGCATCATCGTGAACTTGTACAGGTCGGTATCGAGAAGCGATTCGATGATCATTGCCGTTTCCCTCCAGACTGTGGCCGCGCCGCCTTAAGCAATCGTAACGGCAGGAGCAAGCTGCTCGCGCGCAACGCGATAGAGCTGAGTGTTCTTCAGCGACTCGAAATCAAGCGCCGGCCCCTTGGGAGCGAGCCTTGCTGCGCGCTCTCTGAATCCGGCCGTGGGCTCCCACTTGAGTGCGGCAAGCAGTTTGTCGACCTCTTCGGGCGCGTTGCACACGATGACGGCGTCGCATCCTGCGGCAAGCGCCTTGCCTGCACGCTCGACGATGTCGCCCTGGCCCTTGGCGCCGCCCATCGAAAGGTCGTCCGAGAAGACAAAGCCCGTGAAGCGGAGTTCCTTTCTGAGGATCTCCTGCAGAATCGTTCTTGAGAACGATGCAGGGTTCACCGGATCAAGACCCGGATACATCACATGCGCCGTCATGATGGAGGCAAGACCCGCGCCCATCCAGGTGTAGGGCTTGGCGTCGCCGCGCAGAATCCTGTTCGCCTCCCGCTCATCAACGGGCAGTCCCTCATGGCTGTCGATGGTCACATAACCGTGTCCCGGGAAGTGCTTGCCGCAGTTGGCCATACCGGCGATCAGCATGCCCTGACTGAAGGCCCGTGCAAGGCGCGTCACGACGCGCGGATCAAGCGCGAAACTTCTCGAGCCGATGATCTGGCTGTTGCCCCAGTCAAGATCGACGACCGGAGCGAAGGTCATGTCCACGCCGCAGGCGCGCAGTTCGGCGGCAAGCACGTATCCGGCTGCCGTCACGGAGCGCGCGGCTGCCTCCGGATCGTCCTTCCACTGGATGCCGTAATCACGCATGGCGGGAATTTCGGTAAAGCCTTCACGGAAACGCTGCACGCGTCCGCCCTCCTGATCGACGCTGATCAGCACTCCGGGCTTAACGGCATGAATGCTCCTGCAGAGCTCGGCGAGCTGCGCGGGATTTTCATAGTTTCTCGTGAACAGGATCACCATTCCGACGAGCGGATGGGAGATGCGCCGCACGTCCTCATCGGTGAGCACTGTTCCGGCAATATCGCAAACGACTGGTCCAAGCATTGTGTCTTTCCTTTGTCTGTCTAACTCATGAGAAGGGCGGTCGGCACGCGCCGCATCCGCCCCCTTTCGCGCCCATGAATTCTAGCCACTGCAAGGCGAAAGATCGGGCTCTACCGGGCAGAGCTAACGCTTGGCGGATCCCGAGCTCGGCTAGGGTCTGCCCGCCCCCATGAAATGCCAGCTGCGCACCGAGCGGCGGGTCTGGATTTCGCCTTCGCCAACGTAGTGACCGATGACAAGCCTCAGGGCATCCCTGCACGCAAGAAGCAGCTGATCGGCAGAAAAGTCCCGGGCAAGAACCGCCTGGACGACCTGCGGGGAAAAGCGCTGGACGTCATCGGCCCGGGCCGGGACGAATTCGCCGTCCCGCACGCTCCAGAGGCCCTCGACCTCGCCCGCGAGGGTCTGCCCCCAACCGAGCGCGCGCAACAGGTCGACCTCAAAGCAGCGAAGCGCCCGGGTCCGATTCTCATTGCTGGATGCGGCGCTCACTGCCGAGAGCGCCTCGGTGTAGGCGTCAAACACCCGGGGGGCGGGATCCTCCCGAACCGTCATCCGCAGCACGAGTTCATTCAGATAGAAGCCGCAGACGAGCCCCTCGCCGCTCAAGGGGGCGATGCCGCCCATCCAGCGGGCGCTCATCAGCTTTTTCACTTCACCGGCTCCCGTGACGTTCACAAGGAGTGGATTGAACGGATCAATGAGGCCTCGAAAGACGCTCCCCGGCCTCTTGGCGCCCCGCACGACGACGGCCATGCGCCCGTGCGAGCGGGTGAGGATGTCGGCAATGAGACTTGACTCTTTCCAGGGCCAGCTCGTGAGCACGAAGGCGGGCTCGTCACGAAGCCGCACGGGCTTTTCGCGCGGCACTGAAGACTGCGCGGCAAGCTCGGCAAGCACGCGCGCACTGTCCGATTTGGCGGAGAGCTCGGGCCGGTCAGTCATATCCGAGTGTCTTCAGGGCCTTGGCGTTGTCGCTCCAGCCCCGGCGCACGCGCACCCAGACCTCGAGATAGACGCGTTTGCCGAGCATCTCGGCGATGTCGGCGCGGGCAAGGCGGGAGATTTCGCGCAGCTTTGCGCCGCCCTCTCCGATCACGATCGGCTTGTGGCTTTCCCTGTCCACGATGAGCGAGGCGACGATCTGAGCCTGCTCGTCGCTCTCCTCCCACTTCTCGATCATCACGGCAACGCCATAGGGCAGCTCGTCGCCGAGCAACCTAAACGCCTTTTCGCGGATCGTCTCGGCCGCGATGAACCGGGGCGGACGGTCCGTGTACAGGTCCGGATCGAAATAGGGAACGGACTCGGGAAGAAGCTTCTTGATCTCGCCGGTGAGATCGGTGAGCTGACGGCCCTTCTCCGCGCTTACGGGCACGATGGCGGCAAAGGGGAACTTGGCCATCGATTCGGCCATGAGGGGAAGCAGCCGGCTCTTGTCCTTGAGCTGGTCGATCTTGTTGAGCGCGAGGATGACGTTGCCGGCGTCGCGGCTCAGGAGCCGCAGCACCTTTTCGTCGTCGCCCTTCCAGCCCGCTGCGTCGATGACGAACACGACGGCGTCGACCTCGGCAAGCGTCGACCTCACCGTACGGTTCATGCGCGTGAGCAGCGCCGAGCTGTGCTTGGTCTGGAACCCGGGTGTGTCCATGAAGATCAGCTGGGCATCCTCGTACGTCACCACGCCAAGGACGCGATCTCGCGTTGTTTGCGGCTTTTTAGATGTAATTGACACCTTTTCGCCGACGATAGCGTTAATTAGCGTACTTTTACCAACATTTGGCCGCCCAACAACAGCGACATATCCGCAGCGGAATCCCGGTTTAAATTCCTGCATCGAGCCCTCCTTGCTAAGACAAGCCCTTGAGTTTGGCAAGCGCCTTGCCGGCTGCAACCTGCTCGGCTGCGCGGCGGCTCTTGCCGTCGCCGAACTCGAGAATGCTGAACTTGGGGATGCTGCACGAGCACTGGAAGTCCTGTTCGTGCGCGGCGCCGCTCACCCGGGTCACGGCGTACTTGGGTAGCGGCAGATGCTGGCCCTGCAGATACTCCTGCAGGAGCGTCTTGTCGTCCTTGGAGAGCCGCTCGGGGTTCATCGTCTGGGCAGATAGGATCGGATCGTAGAGCGCAAGAATCACGCGCTGGGCCTGCTCAAACCCGCCGTCAAGGAAAATCGCTCCGAAGACGGCTTCGCACGCATCGGCCAGAATCGAGGGGCGGGAGGCGCCGCCCGTGCGGTATTCGCCCTGCCCGAGCCGCAGGTAGGCTCCGATATCGATCTCCGCGGCGATCTCGTCAAGAGCCTTCTCGCAGACGAAGTTCGCCCTGGCTCGCGAGAGCACGCCCTCGGTGAAATGCTTGTCGCGCAAAAAGAGCGCATGCCCGATGACGCAGTTGAGCACCGAGTCGCCGAGGAACTCAAGCCGCTCGTTGTGCTCGGCGGCAAAGCTGCGGTGCGTGAGCGCTCGGTTCAGGAGCGCCTTGTCCTTGAACGTGTACCCGATCCGCTCCTCAAGCAAATGCTGATCGGCGAGTTCACGCTGTTCCAAAACCTTCATGAAACACCTCTCCCTCATCACTTGAAAGAGCCGATCCGGCTCGGTTCAGTCACATTGAGCCAGATGAAGAACGCCCGTCCAACCAGATACTCGTCCGGCACGACGCCCCAGTAGCGGCTGTCCTCGCTGTTGTCGCGGTTGTCGCCCAGCATGAAGTAGTTGCCCTCGGGCACCTTGCAGGTGAAGCCCTCAAGCGTGTACTTGCAGTACTCGGTGCCTCTCGGATAAGGCAGGCCGCGGATGCTCTCCTCGAGCCTGTCGTCCTTGAGGATCTTGTGAACCCGCTCGCCCAGCTTCTCGTCAAAGGACGAGAGCGTCACCATGGTGTCGGGATCGACCCAGTCGCCGGTCGGCTTCTGCGGCTGCTCGACGCCGTTCACGAAAAGGCGCTTGTTGATGTACTGGATCTGGTCGCCGGGCAGTCCCACGACGCGCTTGATGTAGTCGACGGACGGATCCATCGGATAGCGGAACACCACGACGTCGCCCCGCTTGGGCGAGCCCATCGGAATCACCTTGGTGCCGATCACAGGCAGCCGCACGCCGTAGTCGTACTTGTTCACAAGAATGAAGTCGCCGATGTGCAGCGTCGGCAGCATGGAGCCGGATGGAATGCGGAACGGCTCGAACAGGAACGAGCGCAGCACGAACACGAAGAGGAACACCGGAAAGAGCCCGGCGGTGTAGTCGAGCCACCAAGGCTCGCGCATCTCATTGGCGTAAAGGGCGTTGCGCTCGTCGATCACGGCCTTCACGCCACGGTCGATCGCCTCGCGGTTGTCGTCTTCAAAACGCCTCACGAACAGATCGGCCCTCGCCTTGCGCTCCTTGCGCCACTTGAAGGTATCGAACACCCACAGCACGCCCGTAAAGAGCGTCAGCACCAACAGGATCAATGCAAAATTCATTGTCGTCTCCAAGAGGGCGATCCGGGACGGTTCGCCGGCCCTTGCCCCCCGCTCTGCTACTTGTTCTTGTCGTCCACCTGCAGGATGGCGAGGAACGCCTCCTGGGGGATCTCCACGCTGCCCACCTGCTTCATGCGCTTCTTGCCCGCCTTCTGCTTTTCAAGGAGCTTCTTCTTGCGGGTGATGTCGCCGCCGTAGCACTTGGCAAGAACGTTCTTGCGCAGCGCCTTGACGTTCTCGCGGGCGATGATGTTGCCGCCGATCGCCGCCTGGATGGCGACGTCGTACATCTGGCGGGGAATGAGGCTGCGAAGCCGCACCACGATGTCCCTGCCGCGCGTCTTGGCCGCGCTGCGGTGGATGATCGTGGAGAGAGCATCCACGCGGTCGCCGTTGATCAGCATGTCAACCTTGACGACATCCGAGGCTCGGTACTCAAGGAACTCGTAGTCCATCGAGGCATAGCCGCGAGTGATGGACTTCATGCGGTCGAAGAAGTCAAGGACGATCTCCGCGAGCGGCAGCTCATAGGTGAGGTGCACCTGGCGGCCGTGGTAGGCGAGGTTCGTCTGAATGCCGCGCTTTTCCTGACACAGCTTCATCACCGGACCGACGAATTCGTTCGGCACGAAGATCGTGACGCGATCGATCGGCTCTCGGATCTCGGCGATCTTGTCCACGGGCGGCAGCTTGCTCGGGTTCTCGACCTGGATCACCTCGCCGTTCGTGAGCAGCGCCTCGTAGACCACGCTCGGAGCGGTGGTGATGAGATCCATGTCGTATTCGCGCTCGAGACGCTCCTGGACGATGTCCATGTGGAGCAGTCCAAGAAAGCCCGCCCGGAATCCGAAGCCGAGCGCCTGGGAGACCTCGGGCTCGAACTTGAGCGAGGCGTCGTTCAGCTGGAGCTTGAGCAGCGCATCGCGCAGCGCGTCGTACTGGTTGGACTCCACGGGATAAAGGCCGGCAAAGACCTGAGGCTTGACCTCCTTGAATCCGGGCAGCGCCTCGGTGGCGGGTTTGTAGGCGCCCGTGATGGTGTCGCCCACCTTGGCGTCCTTGAGCTCCTTCATGCCGGAGATGACAAAACCCACTTCGCCCGCCGAGAGCTCTTCGCGCTGCACGGCCTTGGGCGTAAACACGCCGACCTGTTCGACAAGGTGCGTGGCGCCCGTCGCCATGAGCTGAATCTTGTCCTTCGGACGGATCGTGCCGTTCACCACGCGCACGAGCGCAACGATGCCGACGTAGTTGTCGAACCAGCTGTCGATGATGAGAGCCTGCAGCGGCGCATCGGCCTTGCCCGAAGGAGGCGGCACGTCGCGCACGATGCGCTCGAGGATGTCATCGATGCCCATGCCGGTCTTGGCCGAGCACTCGACGGCGTCCGTGGCATCGATCCCGATGACGTCCTCGATCTCCTCCTTGGCGGCGTCCGGATTGGCGCTTTGCAGATCCATCTTGTTGAGGACCGGAATGACGTTCACGCCAAGGTCGATCGCGGTGTAGCAGTTGGCAACGGTCTGCGCTTCGACCCCCTGCGTGGCGTCGACCACAAGCAACGCCCCCTCGCAGGCCGACAGCGACCGGCTCACTTCGTAGGAGAAGTCCACGTGCCCCGGAGTGTCGATGAGATTGAGCTTGTAGACCTTGCCGTCCCTGGCCTTGTAGTCAAGAGCCGCGGTCTGCGCCTTGATGGTGATGCCGCGCTCCTTCTCAAGATCCATCGTGTCGAGCACCTGCTCGCTCATCTCGCGCTCGGAAAGGCCTCCGCAGCGCTGAATGAGCCTGTCGGCCAGAGTCGACTTGCCATGGTCAATGTGCGCAATGATCGAAAAATTGCGAATGTTGTCCATAAATCAGGAAAAAAAGTATTTCGTGACAAAGGACTCGTGCGAAAGGGCTCACAAGGAGCCTGCCCGTCCGGCCGCTCCCTCGCACCAAGCCTTTTTGAAAAGATGGAAATTTTAGCATCTTCCTCCTTTGCGCTTTGTTGCCGCAACATCAAACGATCAACCCCGCCCGAAGCGCTATCGAATTACTCGAAGCACTCACGGGCGGGGCCAATCAAAGCGTCGCAGCCGACAGAAGGCTGCGTCCGTTCATCCGGACCTCGATCTGTCCGTGCCTACTTGCACATGCGTGTCGCCCAGCTTTCCATGTTCTTCGGATAGGCATGATCAGCGTCAAACTTGCCCGCCTGCTTTGCCTTTTCATCCCATTTCGTGAACACCGTGCGCACGGCTTTGCACTTTTCCTGAGTGTTCGCCCTACTTTTCCCTGTTCGAGAAACAGATTTCAGGCTAGAATAAGGGACTTACTGAATTTTTCCGGCCGGGCTCTTCGCAGCCGGGCTCAAAGCGAAACTCTCTACAAGGAATTGCAACAATGAAAACCGCTCAAGAACTGCGCGCCGGCAATGTCTTCATGGTCGGCAAGGATCCCATGGTCGTTCTCAAGGCCGAGTACGCCAAGGGCGGCCGCGGCGCCTCCACCGTCAAGATGAAGATGAAGAACCTGCTCAACGGCTCCGTCACGGAAACCGTGTACCGCGCCGACGACAAGTTCGAGGACATCATCCTCGAGCGCAAGGAAGTCACCTACTCCTACTTCGCCGATCCGACCTATGTCTGGATGGACTCCGAGTACAACCAGTACGACGTTGACGAAGACACGATGGAAGAGGCCAAGAAGTACATCCAGGACGACCTCACCGCTGAAGCTGTGTTCTACGATGGCCGCGTGATCGGCATTGAGCTGCCCACCATGCTCGTTCGTGAAGTCGTGTACACCGAGCCCGCCGTCAAGGGCGACACCTCCGGCAAGGTCATGAAGCCCGCCCGTCTGGCCACCGGCTTCGTGCTTGACGTTCCGGCCTTCGTGAATGTCGGCGACAAGATCGAAATCGACACCCGCACCAACGAGTATCGCAGCCGCATCAAGTAATCGGGCGCCCGCCTGATTGCCAAAAACCCGCGTCATCCTTTCGGAGCGCGGGCTTTTTTTGCAGCCTTTTGCAACCTTTTGCGGCCTTG
>DNLN01000203.1 GCA_003488465.1 Sutterella sp.
CTGCGAATCAGGGAAAACCCTAGTGCTTATTCTGCAAACAGGCCATTCTTTTCCAACCCAGTGCCAAAAATGGCCTAGTTGCAGATGCTCGCCTTGTTTTCATTCGCTTTTTTTGGGCAGTCCAAACAGAACGCACCCGCCCCGGCCGAGAACAAAAACGGCCTCCCCGAAGGAAAGCCGTCCTTGTTGGACTGTCTGATCAGCCGCTTCAGAGGCTGCGCCCGATCAGGTCATACTCCTGGCTCGCCGTCACCTTGACATCAACGAAATCCCCCGGCTCCAGATGCCGGTCGGTCGTCACATAGATGACTCCGTCAATATCCGGTGCGTCTGCCGTCGTTCTGCCAACGGCAACTCCGTCCTCGTCCTCGCTTTCATCAATGAGCACGCGCTGCACCGAACCGATCTTGTCCTGGAGGATCTGCCGGGAGATCTCCGCCTGAACCTCCATGAACCGGTTGCGCCTCTCCTCGCGCACCTCGTCGGGCAGCTGTCCCGGCAGAGCATTGGCCGCTGCGCCCTCGACCGGGCTGTACGCAAAGCAGCCGACACGGTCGAGCCTGGCCTCGCGCAGAAAGTCGAGCAGGTACTCGAACTGCTCCTCGGTCTCCCCGGGAAATCCGGCGATGAATGTCGAACGAATTGTGAGATCGGGGCAGATCGAGCGCCAGGCGCGGATGCGCTCGAGGTTTTTCTCGGCGCTTGCGGGACGCTTCATCGCCTTGAGAACGTCCGGGTGAGCATGCTGGAACGGCACGTCAAGGTACGGCAGGATCCGCCCCTCGGCCATCAGGGGAATCACTTCGTCCACGCTCGGATACGGATAGACGTAGTGCAGCCGCACCCAGGCATCCAGTTTCCCGAGTTCCCTTGCCAGGTCGAGCATCTTGGTCTTGACGGGACGACCGCCGACAAAGCCGGTGCGGTAGCGGACATCGAGCCCGTATGCCGCCGTATCCTGGCTGATCACAAGCAGCTCCTTCACACCGCCCTTCACCAGGTTCTCGGCCTCCTGCAGAACCGATCCGATCGGCCGGCTCACGAGATCGCCGCGCAGATCCGGGATGATGCAGAACGTGCAGTGGTGGGAGCACCCCTCACTGATCTTGAGGTACGCATAGTGTGCGGGCGTGAGCTTCAGGCCCGCCGCCGGCACCAGATCGTCGAAGGGCTCATGCGGCCGCGGCAGATTCTGATGCACGAGCTTGAGCGTTTCCTCCAGGCTGTCCGGCCCCGTGACGCCGAGAACCGCCGGTACGCGGCTCTTCACCCAGTTCTCGCCGCTTTGCTCGGTCTTGCCGCCAAGGCACCCCGTCACGATCACTCTGCCGTTTTCCCGCATCGCCTCGCTGATCGCCTCCAGGCTTTCGGCAACGGCGGCATCAATGAACGCGCAGGTGTTCACAATGACGATATCGGCATCCTTGTAATCAGCGGCGATGAGATAGCCCTCGGCACGCAGCTCGGTCACGACGCGCTCGGTGTCCACAAGCGCCTTGGGGCAGCCGAGACTGACAAAGCCGACCTTTCCGATTCGTTTCCCCGCCATCTCCTACTCCTTGTCCGCCTCGATCCAGATGAGTGCCGCGTGTCTGCCGCTCTTGGCGCCATCGCGGCGGAAGCTGTAAAAGCGCCTCGGATCGGCGTACGTGGACAGGCCGCAGTCTTCGCACTGCGTCACGCCGACGCCCTCCAGAGCCTTTTTCGCGTAGGCGGCAAGATCCAAAAGAAACTTGCCTTCCCGAGCCTCCTTCACCGCACCCTGCGGCACGCCGTACCGGGACTCGAAGACCTGAACCACCTCCGGTCCCACCTCAAAATCATCAGCGCCGATTCTGGGGCCGAGCCATGCGCGAAGCTCGGCCTGAGGGTCGCCGATCCGCTCGCGCAGCCGGGCGACGGCCTGCTCGATGATTCCCGCCGAAAGGCTCTTCCAGCCGGCATGAATCGCTGCAACGCCGCGCGCCTTGCCGTCAGCCACGAGCACGGGCAGACAGTCGGCGACCTGAACGGCGCATACGACGCCGGCCGTGACGCTCGTCTGGGCGTCAGCCTCAACGGCGTCGCTCTCGACGCTTTCGGCATCAACAACCCTGATGCCGTGCACCTGCGTCATCCAGCGCGGCGCGTTCGGCGTCATCTGCGCCACGATATTGCGGTTCATGCGCACGCACGCGGCGTTGTCGCCCACGTGCACGCCCACGTTCAATCCCATGATGCCGTCCACTCCGCCCCAGGGGCCTGAGGAGACGCCGCCCTCGCGCTCGGTAAAGAGAACCTTCACGCCCGGAACCAGCTCCGGGATGAGCGAGGCGCTCTGTTCCTTGAAAAAATCCTGCATTTCCTTGTCACCTAATCAAACACATGCACGGGCTCGTCCAAAGGCCCGAATCCCAGTTCGTCCATCACCTCGCACATATCCTCGGGCGGCGGAACGAACCACTCAACCGTTTCGCCCGACCCCGGGTGCACGAACCGCAGACGGCTTGCGTGCAGGGCCTGCCGCGGGAATGAGGCCACGACCCCGGCCTCTTCGGGCATCTTCGAAGCATTGGTCCGGTAGAGCGGATCGCCAAGAAGCGGCAGCCCAACGCTCGTGAGATGCACGCGGATCTGATGCGTGCGCCCCGTGTCAAGACGGCAAGCCACCCAGCTCACGGTGCGTCCGGCGATCTGCGTCGTGTCGACCAACCGGCAATGGGTCTTTGCGCTCTTGCTGCCCTGACCGCCGCGGCAGCAGAACTTCAAGGGATTGCGCGGATCCCTGCCGATCGAGCGATCAACGAATCCGGCCTCGGGCGCAACGCCGAGGACAAGCGCCCAGTATTCGCGTCCGACCGTTCTTGCCTGCAGCTGCCGCACGAGATCGGTCTGGGCCTTCTCCGTACGGGCGACGACCATGAGGCCGGAGGTCTCCCGGTCAAGCCGGTGCACGATGCCCGCGCGGGGAATGCGCGCAAGATCGGGATACTCAAAGAGCAGCCCATTGAGGAGCGTGTCGTCCCAGTGACCGGCGGCCGGATGAACCACCAGGCCGGCGGGCTTGTTGACAATGATGACTGAGTCATCCTCGTAAACCACCTCGAACTCGATTCCGCCCCGGGGCCTGTAGGCAAGGTCCTCTGGAGCCGGCTGGGGCCTCACGGTGATCACTTCGCCCGCCCCGACCTTGCGGCGCACGCTGCCGGGATCGGCTCCGCCCACGAGGACGGCGCCCGATTCAATCCAGCTTTGGATACGCGCCCGGCTCACGTCCGGCATCAGCCGGGAGAGCACCTTGTCGAGCCGCTCGTCGCTCATCGACCAGTCAAGCTCGAAGGTGAGCGGCTCGCTCTCAGGCGACTCGAACTCCGTCTCTTCCTCCTCCGGCATCGCATTTAGCGTTGCGGGTTCGGTGTCTTCTATATAATCGCCTGAATTATTTTCTGTCGTTTTCGTCATGAAATTTCTAAATTCGTTGCGCGGACCGCTCTGCTCGGCCGCCATGATGGTCACGGTCGCCCTGTCCACGACAAGCTGCGGGTGGCTTTCCGGACTTGAAATCGATGAGACCAAGGACTGGACTCCCAACAAGTTGTACACGGAAGCCCGTGAGGCCATGAACTCAAGCGACTGGACGCTCGCAAAGAATTACTATACCAAGTTGGAGGCCCGCTACCCGTTCGGCGCCTACGCTCAGCAGGCCCAGCTTGAACTCGCCTATGTCTACTTCAAGGACGAGGATGCCGCCTCGGCCGTTGAAACGCTGGACCGGTTCCTGCAGGCCTATCCCAACCATCCCAACAGCGATTACGCCCTCTACCTGAAGGCGCTTGCCACGCTCAACGAGAAGGAGGGCATCATCTCCTCCTTCACCCGCCAGGATCTCTCTGACCGCGATGCCAAGGCCGCCCGTGATGCGTTCGACATCTACAAGGAGCTTGCCGCAAGATTTCCTGAATCGCGCTACGCGGCCGAAGCTCGCCGCCGCATGCATGAACTCGTGATCGCGCAGGCTCGCCACCAGGTGAACACCGCCAAGTTCTACTACGAGCGTCACGCCTATGTGGCCGCCATCAACCGCGCGAAGGTCGTCCTCACGGACTTCCAGTTGACGAGCGCCTCGGACGAGGCCATGCAAATCATCGCCGACAGCTACCATCAGCTCGGGATGCTTGATCTGGAAAAGGACATGCGCCGCGTGATCGAAGCGAACAAGAACCGGGCACGCTCCAAGGCCAACTACAACTGATCGGCAGTTGCCGAAACATCCTCAGACGGCACCGCTTCCTTGCGAATCGATGCCGTTGTTCTATCTGCGCGCCAGCGTAATGATGACCACGTTCGAGAGCACCATCGCAACGCCCGCGAACTGAACGGCGCCCAGCGTCTCGCCCAGGATCAGAATCGAGAAGAAGAAGGCAGACGTGGGCTCAAGGCAGACAATGAGGCCCACGGCGACGGGTGAGATGAGGCTCAGACTCTTCAGATAGCACCAGAACGCAACAATCGTTCCGAACAAAACGATGTATGTGAAGTCAAAGACGACCGACCCGCTCCATTGCACGGCGCGGGCCACCGCCACGGGATTCACAAGCGCCATGCTGGCGATGCCTCCGAAGAAGATGCTCCAGCTCACGACGGCCGTCACGCCAAGCCGCATCATGGTTTTTCTCGGATAGAGGGCATAGGCGACGGCGACAAAGGCCGCCGCAATGCCCCAGAAGATGCTGTAGGGCGAAAACTTCAGCGTCGTGAAGTCTCCATCAGTCACGATGAGCGCCACGCCCCCTGCGGCCAGCACGAAGCAGAAGACCTCGAGCAGCCGGAACGGCGTCTTTTCAGCCAGGGCGAGCCAGGCGGCGGTGATGAGCGGGGTGAAGGAGAGAAAAATCGCTCCGGTGCCGGCATTCGAATAGTAGACGGCAAGAAAGAAGGTGAGATGGGCGAGATACACGAGCACGCCGCTCACGGCGATCTCGCGGAAATCCCGCCAGCTTCTGAAGATGCTGTTCATGTTCTTTGCCCTGATCGCATACCCGATCAGGACAAAGCCGACGCCGGAGGCAATCAGCCTCAGGCAGGAAAGTTCCAGCGGCTCGAACGCTCCTGTCTGAAAGAGATGCTGCACTGCAACCGCCAGCCCGCCCCAGCACAGGCTGGCAACGATCGAGAGTGCGGAACCCAGCAGGAAGGCACTTTGCATCGGAGCTCCGCTCAGCACTGCTCGGCCTGCGCGAGCGTCCCCGCTAGGAAGCTCTCGAGCCAGCCGAGCGCGATGATGGTCTTCACATCCGTGATGGAGCCGTCCCGGGTCATGGCAAGAGCGCTTTGCCAGGGAAGCCGCTTCAGGTTGATGAATTCATTGTCGTCAAGGTGCCGGTCAACCGGCACGAGATCCTGCGCAAGGTACACGGCGATGCGCTCGTTGCTGTAGCCGATGGCGTTGTGCATCGTGCCGAGATAAACCCAGCGCCCTGCCTTGACGCCGGCCTCTTCGACAAGTTCGCGCCGTGCGCAGTCAAACGGCGTTTCGCCCGGATCGATCTTGCCCGCGGGGATCTCCCAGAATGCGCGGTCAAGAGGCGCGCGCCACTGCCGCTCGAGCACGATGCAGCCGTCGGCATCAAGGGCGATCATCGCAGCCGCTCCGGGATGCCGGATCATTTCTCGGTGCGAGACGCGCCCGTTCGGAAGCTGCACCGTGAGGCGCCGCACCTTGAGAAGCTTCCCCTGATAAGCCTCTTCGTCCGCAAGGACGAGTTCGCGCAGATCGCGGTCCTGTTCGAGTTCGGCCATGATCAGATGTCCTTGTAGTTCTGGTGCGGTTTGCCGCGCGTCATGTCGTTCTTCATGATGCGGGCCTGATCGCGCTTCCATTCCTTCTTGCTTTCGTCCGAGCGCTTCTCGTACTGCTTCTTGCCGCGGGCAAGCGCGAGGGTAAGCTTCACGCGGCCCTTGACAAAGTGCATGTCAAGCGGAATCAGCGCAAAGCCCGAACGGTCGACCTTGCCGATGAGGCGCATGATCTCCTTCTTGTGCATGAGCAGCTTGCGCGTGCGGGTGAGCTCTGGCTTGTCATGCGTGCAGATCTGGTCTGCGGGCGTGAGAGAGGCGTTGCACAGAAAAAGTTCGCCCTCGCGGACATAGACGTGCGCGAGCGTGATCGTTGCACGTCCGGCGCGCACGCTCTTCACCTCCCAGCCGCGCAGCACGAGGCCGGCCTCGAACCGTTCCTCGATAAAATAGTCATGCAGGGCCCGCTTGTTGCGGATAACAGGGTCTGCCATATTTCTTATTCTTTTCCAACAAAAATTTCGCGTAATTGATGATTTTAACAACCTTGGAGAGCCAGCATGCGCATTGCCGTCGCCTACATTGATCCGCAGACCGGAAAGGCACTGTGCTCTGAGGCTGAGTGCGAACCGGGCTCGACGGTGCGGGAGGCCGCCCTCGCGGTCGGCGCACCCGTCACGGACTCGTCCGAATTCGCCGTCTGGAATGAACGGGTTGAGGCCGCACGCATCGTTTCGGAGGGCGAGCGCGTCGAGCTTCTGAGTCCGATCCGTGTTGATCCGAAACTCGCCCGCAGCCTTCGTGCCCAGAACGCAAGGCTCGCCCCGAAACGCAACATCGCCCGGCACGGGGGCAGGCATCAGCTGCACCTGTAGGGGCGGCATTTCGTGCCTAATTTTTAGGCACTCTTGCAAAATCAGAACGTTACGGCACACCCGAAAACGATTTTCCCCGCTCATCCACAGGTTTTGTGGATGGCGTGGACAAGTCGGGGACACGTCTCGCGAACAGGTTAAAAAATCCTCTGTTTTTCATGGAAAAACAAGCGAAGACGCTCTAGAATTAAAGGTTAACCGCAAAGGCCGACTTTCGTGAGGTTGCGCGGATCCTTCCAGCCATACTCCTTTTTGCTTCAGAGGTTTTACCAAAATGCGAATTCTTCAGAAGGCTCTTACCTTCGACGACGTCCTGCTCGTACCCGCCCACTCGGACGTGCTGCCCCGCAACGTCGTTCTGTCCACCAAGCTCACCCGTGAAATCACACTGAATCTTCCGATGATCTCGGCCGCCATGGATACGGTGACCGAGGCCAACCTTGCAATCGCCATGGCACAGGAAGGCGGCCTTGGCATCATCCACAAGAACATGACCGCCCAGCAGCAGGCTGCCGAGGTCTCCAAGGTCAAGCGCCATGAATCCGGCGTTGTGAACGACCCGATCACCGTCGGTCCCGACATGCTCGTGGGCGACGTGATCCGCATGTGCCGCGAGCACCGCATCAGCGGCGTTCCGGTTGTCGAAGGCCGCCGCGTTCTGGGCATGGTCACCAACCGCGACCTGCGCTTTGAAACCCGCATGGAAGCCCCGATCCGCGAAGTGATGACCCCGCGCGACAAGCTGATCACCGTTCTGGAAGGCTCTCCGCTTGAAGCGGCCAAGCGTCTGATGCACCAGCACCGCCTCGAGCGCGTGCTCGTCGTCGACAAGGACGGCAACCTCTCCGGTTTGATCACCGTGAAGGACATCGTCAAGGCAACCGAGCACCCCTTCGCCGCCAAGGACAAGGACGGCCGCCTGCTCGCCGGCGCTTCGATCGGCGTCGGAGCCGGCACCGAGGAGCGCCTCGAGCTGCTCGTTGAAGCCGGCGTCGACT
>DNLN01000089.1 GCA_003488465.1 Sutterella sp.
GCGGCGCCTGCCTCCGAGCGCGCGCTCGCGGCCGTGGCCGAGGGGCGCAGCGCCATCCGCTCGATTCTGGACGGAAACGACTCCCGGCTCATGATCATCACCGGACCCTGTTCGATCCATGACCCGAAGGCGGCGATGGACTATGCCTCGCGTCTGGCGGCGCTTCAGCAAAAGGTGAGCCGGAGCATTCTGCTCGTGATGCGCGTCTACTTTGAAAAGCCCAGAACCGTGACGGGCTGGAAGGGCTACATCAACGACCCGTTCCTCAACAACACGTTCCAGGTCGTCGAGGGCATGAAGCGCGCAAGAAGCCTCATGGTGGCGATCAGCGAACTCGGGCTGCCCATCGCCACCGAGGCGCTCGATCCGTTCGGGCCGCAGTACTACGGCGACCTTGTGAGCTGGTATGCGATCGGGGCAAGAACGAGCGAGTCTCAGACGCACCGCGAGATGGCAAGCGGCCTCTCAGCTCCCGTCGGCTTCAAGAACGCCACGGACGGCAACCTCGATGTCTCGATCAACGCGATCAAGGCAAGCCGCAGGGGACACCACTTCATCGGTGTGTACGAGGACGGCCGAAGCGCCGTCGTGCGCACCCGCGGCAACGCCTACGGGCATCTGGTGCTGCGCGGCGGGGGCGGACGCCCCAATTACGATACGGTGAGCGTGATGCTTGCCGAGAAGGCGCTTGAAAAGGCTGGTCTCACGCCCCGCATCGTCATCGACTGCTCGCACGCGAATTCAATGAAAAAGCCCGAGCTGCAGCCGCTCGTGTTCGCCGACTGCCTCAACCAGATCGCGGGCGGCAGCCGCTCGATCTGCGGCCTGATGCTCGAGAGCAACATCAACGCGGGCAATCAGTCGATCCCCGAGGATCTCTCGCTTCTCAAGTACGGCGTCTCCGTCACCGATGCCTGCATCAACTGGGAGACCACCCAAAGCATCATCTGCGAGGCCGACCGGGTCCTGAGCGCAGGGCGCGAAGCGGGGAGCGCACCCCGGTTCTCCCTCTAGGACGTGCCGGGAGCGGGCATCATGCGCGAAGTGAGCGAGCGGGAAGTCGACCGCGTCATGCAGGCGCTGCCGCCGGAAGCGCGGGTGGCGCTCAAGTTCATGAGCGAAGCGCAAAAGCGCCCCGTCGAGGATGTGCTGCGCGATGAAATCCAGGCCTACATCGCGGGCAAGCTTCCGGCGATCGACATCGACTTTGCCATGGAGCAGATCAAGCAGACCGCCCACAAGGCCGGTTTCCTGATCGGCAGACTGCGCAGGTTCGCTAGGGAATACACCTCCGAGGACTAGGTCCGCCTCGGCTCGCGGCCGCAAGCGCATCCCCATGGGGGACGGTCGAGAACCCGGTTCGGAAGGGTCTGTCGCGTTTTTGGCATCCTCCGGGAAGGCGAACGGGCTCTCTGGCGCAATGCGTTTCGCATGCTTCCCTTTTATGGATTCATTCTGCGAGACCGAAAAACAGGTGCCGCAACCCGCCTCAAGCCTTCAGTTTTGTAGACTTTTCGCAAATTTCAGCGCGTGTCCCTACCTCTTATTTAGCTCGCATGGAACTACAATAATCAAATCGCGTCAGGGCCTTGGCCCTGCCTCTTTTCCCTTATCAAGGCTAGAGAAAATGACTCCTCCGATTCGTACAACTTCCTTTTCCCTGCCGCAGAACCTCGGCAATGAGAATGTCCAGCAGCTGCGCGACGACACCAACGTTCAGCAGCAGTCGCACCTGGGCAATCAGCTCAATCCCCAGGCCGTCCCCGTCAGTCCGCGCAACGGCATTGTTCAGTGCCTGAAGGGCGAGAAGATGCCGAGCGAACTGAACCTCAGGGCCCCCGCAGAGGGCGGTCAGGATCAAAAGGGCGCCGTGGCCGATGCTGTTGCAAAAATTGCCGCAAAGCTCTCCGAAGGCATCCCGCAGCAGGCAACGACGCTCGGCTTTGCCCTTGGCGAAGGCAGCGTCGTCGAACTGCGCACGGACGGCGAGGGCGGCGTCTTCGTTTCCGTTGACGGAGGCAAGGAGGCGAGGATCGACGCGCAGAGCATTCCGGCCAATCTGGCCGAGCGCGTTCAGCTCGACCAGAAGGCCAACCCCGCCCTGTACAGCGAGCAGACCGATCTGCCCGCACAGACCAAGGCCGTGGTCGACGCCTTTGCCGATCTGATCAGCGGCAAGAAGGTGCCCTCGAAGATGACGATCGTCGATCCGATCACCAACCAGACGTCGGAAAAGCTCAAGCTTGACCTTGCCAAGGCCGCCGTGAAGCTCTCGACCGCACTCATGTTCCTGCCGCCCGGCGAGGAGACCTCGATGGGCTTTTCCGTGGGCGACTCGATCCTTGAGGTGCGCCGCGACAACTTCGGTTCGTTCTTCGTGTCGATCGACGGCTCGAGCGAAAAGCAGGTGCCCGTTGACGACATCAAGCTCGGCCTTGCGAACAACCTTGCGCTCGACATGCTCGACCGGACCGACCTGTACGGCAAGGTCGACCTCGGCATCACCAAGCCAGGCGCCAAGCCCCAGCAGCTTGCGCTTGCGAACCTCTCGGTCATCATCAGCGCGGCCAATGCCTCGGCCAAGTCCCCGCTCGGGCGCGACATCTACGAGAAGGCTCTGAACCTGAAGTTCGGCCTGAAGCCCGAGGATCTATCCGGGCTTGGCCTGAATGGCCTGCGCCAGGTCGCGATGAAGGCCCTCGAGGGCGGCTACAAGAACGTCGCCGCAGCCAAGAACCACATCGCCCAGATCGTCAAGGGCAGTCCGCTCGAGCGTCTGGACATCGTCAACTCGCCCGAGGCGTCCAAGGAGATCGTTGAGATCCAGGAACTGCTCGAGGAGCGTCCCGAAGAGGTGCAGCAAAAGACCGACATCAGCCGGATCAACGTGCGCTCGCGCGACCCGCAGGCCGGAATGACGGCCGAGCAAAAGCAGATCCACAATCTGATTGCCGACCTGTTCATGCCTTCGGACTCCCGTCTTTACGAGACCAACCAGGGCCAGGGCGCGAACCGCATCCGCCAGACGCTGCTTGCACACCCGCAGGCCGTCTCGCTCATCGTCAAGGCCAAGCTCGCGGGCGAGGAGCTGCCGCTCGGCTCGCTGCCGGGCACCATGCGCGCCGCCGTGCAGGGCGCGATCGACAAGATCGCCGACGAGTGCATCAAGCTCTACCGCAGCACGGCCGTCACCGCCGACAGCACGCTCAATCCCCCCAAGAGTCCGCTTGATGCGATCGTGCAGGCTCTGAAGGGCGAAAAACTCCCGAGCGAGCTTAACCTGAAGGCCGAGCCCGGGCTCGGTAACGCCCAGCAGGTGAAGAACGCCGTTGCCGAAACAATCCGCAACATCTCCCAGGCGCTCTCCCAGGGCATCCCGCAGCATGCGACGACCATGGGCTTTTCGCTGGGGACGAACGCTGACGGAAGCATGATCGCCGACTCGACCGTCGAAGTGCGCACCGACGGAGCGGGCGGCGTCTTCATTTCCGTCGATGGCGGCGCGGAGGTGAGAATCGATGCGCAGTCGATCCCGGCCGATCTGGCCGCGCGCGTGCAGTCCGATGCGGGCAACGTGAACAGCCTGAACGGTCTGCCCGACCTTGTGAACGGAGCCGTGGACGGCAAGCGCCTTGATGCGGCGCTGCGCCAGCTCGACATGGCCGTTCTGGGCGAAGTCGACAGGACGCTGGAGAACGCGATCGACACCCTTGCCAAGGATCAGCAGCAGATTCTGAACGCCAAGCTCGAGTCTTCGATCAACGGCATCAAGCAGGCCAAGGAGCAGGCTGCGCAGCAGGGCAACGACTGGGATTTGGACATTGCCGCCATGCGCGCCCAGAAGGTGACGGCGCAAAAGGGCACGCCCGAATACAACAAGCAGCTTGCCGGCCTCATGAAGGAGATCTACTTCGGCGTGCGGGATCTGTACCGCGCAGTCGAGGACAGTGATCAAAAGTCCGAGGATGGCGAGGCGATCTCCGCCATACAGGTTCCGGGTAGCGCCAAGGCGCTCTTCTCTCAGATGCGGGTGATGATGAGCTCCGCCGGCGTGAAGACTCCCGGCAACTGGTTCAGCGCCGACGGCAAGGCGATTCTCGACGATTTCTTTACGAAGATCACGCCCGAGAGAATCCTCGAGTTCCTCGATCCCGATCAGATGGAAAAGCTGCTGGACTCGCTGACAGCCCAGCCCAATGTTCCCGAAAACGGGGGCAAGCAGTACCCCTCGTCCTATGCTCAGCAGACGGCACAGATTCTTGAAGACGCCAAGGAGCTCGGGTACGACTTCAGGCCGAGCCTTGCGCAGATGGCCAACGAGGCCGAGGACTTTGACAAGCCCGGCATGGGCATGTTCACCAAGAAGGTGCTCATGAGCTACTTCTCGGGCGACGTGAAGCTGCCCGAGAACGCCACGGCCGAGCAGATCAAAACGGCCGAGCAGATCAACGCGGGCCGTCAGATCGACAAGCGCTCGATGCTTGCCGCGCTCGTGCGCTACTCGACGAGCGGCGTTTCGGAGACCGCGCAGCTCGGCGCCATGCTCAAGGGCGGCGGCCCTCTGCTGCACAAGCTGCTGCAGAACTTCAACATGCCCGGCATCGACCCGGACTTCCGCACCGCGCTCGATGACATGAAGAGCAACCTCGCTCCGATCGAACCCTCGTTCGTGCAGGCTCAACTGCTGCAGATCGTGAACAACTCCAAGGGCGCGATCCAGAACATCAAGATCGACAAGGCGCTCGGCGCCGCATCGGTCGCCCAGACGTTCCTCGTCACCGTCACGCCCACCGATCCCAACCAGGCTCCCTACAAGGCCGCCGTGAAGATCATCCGTCCGGACGTGAAGGTGCGCACCGAGCGCGAAGTCGAGCACTTCAAGCTTGCCGCGGAAGGCATTCCGGGCATGAAGGAAAGCTACCTCGGCCTGTACTCGCAGTACCAGAAGGAGTTCGACTTGCGTCTTGAGGCCGAGAACATCGCCAAGGGCGCAGAGGTCTACAACGATGGCGTGGACGAAACCCGCATGAGCAGCGTGGGGCTCGTCGAGGGCGTCGCCCCGAGCGCCAATGCACTCATCATGAAGCTTGCGCCGGGCGAGTCCCTTGACGTGTACCTCGGGAACATGAAGGCCAGGCTCGAGGAGCTGCGCTCGCGCGAACCCAAGACCTTTGCCGAACTGCTGCAGTACAAGCTCGATCTGCGTGCCCTGTACCAGGAACTGCACGACGCCAACAAGAGCCTGGGCACGGTGGCCAACAAGTGGCTGAACAAGGCCATCTTCACGAGCCAGGGCTTTTTCCACGGCGACCTGCATGCCGGCAACATGATGATCCAGAGAAAGGATCCCAACGACCCCGAGAGCGTCGCGCACATCAGCCTCATCGACTACGGCAACGCCACGGCGCTCACCAAGGAGCAGACCGACGCGATCTTCAAGGTCAACGTGGCCTGCGTGTTCGGCGGCGTGTATGAGCACGACATCACCGAAGACAAGAAGCAGCTCGTTGACACCAAGACGACCGATATGTTCGTCGCGGGCCTCAAGGGCCTGCTGCCGCCCGAAGAGCTTGCCAAGTTCGAGGCCAATGAAAAGCATCTGAGGGACGACGTGATCCGTCCGATCCTCTTGCGCGGCTCGGCCTCGGAGATGGGCGACCGCATGACGGTGCTGCTCACGCATCTGCAGCGCGAAGGCATTGCCATTCCCGGCCCCATCATGAACTTTGCTCAGAGCCAGATGCGCTTGAACGGCGCAATGACCGACCTGGAGGCGCTGCTCGTCGGCGCCGATGCCCTGCTCAAGTCCTTTACTCTGGACGTTGCGGGAAGTACGGATCCGGTGGGAGCTGAAATCACCCACATGACCGCCCTCAAGCAGCCTCTGGGGGTCAGGACTCTTCAGAAGATCATTCCTGCCTACGAGTACAACCTCAATCCGAGCCAGCAGCAGCTTGACCAGTGGAAGCTCGACTCAACGAGGGGCCCGCAGGAGGGCGAAGCCCCCGAAGCCTATCAGCTTGTCAAGGCCGATGCCGAGAAGAACCTTCAGGCCTACAACAACGCTCAGAAGGCTCAGCAAAAAACCGGAATGATGGTGCTCGATGCCTTCGGCCGCCCCACCGGGGAACTCTGGGGGGCCAATCGCCTAACTCAGCCCGACGTCGGCGTCAACGGCTTCCAGATCTTCGAAGTGCAGCTCGGCAACTACCTCAAGCAGCCGCAGGACGATCCCAAGCTCTATGAACTGCACCAGCAGTTCCTTGCCGTCAAGAGTCAGATCGATCCGAAGGTCTACGAGGAGTTCCGCGAGGCCGAAAGGCTGTTGATCAAGGACAGCGGCAGAATCGGCGAAGCGCCGAAAAATCTGAATCCGGACGAACTCGCCAAGCACAATCAGGCGCTCTCCATCGTTCAGCAGTTCGGCCAGACCGAGCTCGGCAAGGAGCTGCTGCGCATTCGCGACGAAGCCGCAAATGAGATCAATCCGCGCATCGCCCAGATCGGCAAGGCGTTCGTGCAGAACTTCCGCGAGGGCGACGCGACGAACAATCCGGGCAGCCCGCAGCTCGGGCCGCAGACGAGCCTGGTCACGGAAACGCTGCGCACGGTGCAGTCCAACGTTGGCAACGTGAATCAGGCCATGCAGTTCGGCTCCAAGATGGGGATGGGATTCTTTGATATGGGAGCGGTGAAGCTCGGCGTGGGCGACTGGTATAACTACCTCACGAGCACCATGCAGGGCGTCGCAAAGCACTCCAAGGAGTCGTTCGACACGGATCTTTAGCGTAGGACGATTGGCAAAACCGCAGGCCGGCCCGTGTTTCGTTGCAAAAAGGGGCATCCCCGGCCTGCAATTTAGTTAAACTTGCGCAGTTTCCGCTTTGGCAGGGCGATGGGCTCTGCTAGCGGCTTTTCTGACAATGAGACTTAATGGAGTCAATCTTGATCAAGGTTATTACTGCTGCGGCAGCCAGTGCTGCGATGGCTTTTGCCGCGACCGGAGCCTGTGCCGCCGATTCTGTCGATCAGCTGCTCAAGGCCGCCCAGAGGGAAGGGGCCGTCTATTCGGTCGGCATGCCCAACACCTGGGCGAACTGGGTTGGCACCTGGAAGGATCTCCAGGCTCTCGGCATCAAGACTCAGGACACTGACATGAGTTCGGCCGAGGAGGTGAGCAAGATGCTTGCCGAGGGCGAGAACGCCACGGCCGACATTGGTGACGTCGGCTTCGAGTTCGGCGCCTTTGCTATGAAAAAGGGCGTGACGATGCCCTACAAGCCCTCGACCTGGGATCAGATTCCCGGCTGGGCCAAGGACAAGGACGGCCACTGGTGCCTTGCCTATACCGGCACGGTCGCCTTCATCATCAACAAGAAGCTCGTGAAGAATAGTCCGAAGAGCTGGGCCGACCTGCTCAAGGGCAAGTACCGCGTCTCCGTGGGCGCCGTGGGCTCGGCCGCGCAGGCCAACTATGCGGTTCTCGCTGCCGCCATGGCAATGGGCGGCAGTGAGAAGAACCTCAACCCGGCCTATGAATTCTTCGCCAAGATCGCCAAGCAGGGCCGTCTGTCGATGGTCGACCCGGTCGTTGCGAACCTTGAGAAGGGCGAGGTCGAAGTCGGCATGCTCTGGGACTTCAACGCGCTCAACTATCGCGATCAGATCAACCGCGATCTCTTTGACGTGGTGATTCCGGCCGAAGGCTCCGTGATGAGCGGCTACACGACGATTCTCAACAAGTACAGCAAGCATCCGAACGCCGCCAAGTTCGCTCGCGAGTACATTCTCTCGGACAAGGGGCAGATCAATCTTGCCAACGGCTACGCCCGTCCGATCCGTGCGAAGTATCTGACCCTTCCGGCTGAAGTGCAGGCCAAGATGCTGCCCGAGTCGCAGTACAGGAATGCCCGTCCGGTGCAGGACTTCGCCGCCTGGACCAAGACGAGCTCCCGCATCTCCCGCCACTGGCAGAACAAGGTCTCGATCTACATGCGCTAATGCGGCTGACACGCGCCTCGGGGGGAAACCCCGGGCGAGACCGATTCTCAAGGAGGCGTCGTCCTGTTCCCGGGGCGGCGCCTTTTTGCTGGCCGGCGGCCGGGCTGAACGGACTTAAGGCATGGCTTTCCGATTGTCGGCTACAATGCAAAAGTTGAGTTTCGCCACAAGAGGACTGCTGAGAGCAATGGCGCAGGATGCAACCGGGAGCAAGAAACTGACGGCAAGCGCGATCGGGCACGGTCTGCTGCTTGTCCCGTTTGCTCTTTTCTTCATTGTCTTTGAGATCGTGCCCATGATCTGGGTGGCGATCAACGCCTTTTATGTGGAAGAGGACGAGGTCTGGGGGCTTGGAAACTTCACCGAGATTCTGGGAGACGCGTTCTATCTGCAGTCGTTCAGCAATTCGCTCAGCCTGTCGTTCTGGTCGGCCTTTCTCGGCCTTCTGATCAGCGCCTTTGCCGCCGCCAGCCTGCAGAAGGTTCCGGGCCGGATGCGCGAATGGATGGTGAGCTTTACCAACATGACGAGCAACTTCGCCGGCGTGCCGCTTGCGTTCGCCTTCATCATCATCCTCGGATTCAACGGCTCGCTCACGCTGCTGCTCAAGCAATGGGGACTCATTGACAACTTCAACGTCTACGGCATCCAGGGGCTGTTCCTCATCTACACGTACTTCCAGATTCCGCTCGGCATTCTGCTGCTCTTTCCGGCCTTCAGCGCCCTGAAGCCCGAGTGGGAGGAGGCCGCGCTCACGATGGGTGCAAGCCGCCTCGAGTACTGGATCCGGGTGGCGATTCCCGTGATGCTCCCGGCGCTGCTCGGCACCCTCACGATCCTGTTTGCCAATGCCATGGGTGCGTACGCGAGCGCCTATGCGCTCACCATCGGCAACTACAACCTCGTGACGATCCGCATCGGCCAGCTCGTTGTGGGCGACATCTTCTTCCAGCCCAACATGGCAGCGGCCCTGAGCGTGCTGCTCATCATTCTGCTCAGTTTTGTCACGGCGATCTACCGGTTCCTGCTGAGGAGGTCCTACCATGCAGCCTAAGACCGGTGCGATGCTCTACCACAAGACGGTCATCATCCTCACGGCGCTCATCCTCGGGCTGCCGATCGCGGCGACCGTGCTGTATTCGTTCGCCACGAACTGGGGCCCGACCATCCTGCCCGACGGGCTCACGCTCAAGTGGTTCGAGACGCTGCTTGCCGAGCCGCGCTTTCTGATGGCGCTCGGCAGATCGCTTGTGATCTGCTTTGCAACGCTTCTGGTCTCGACGCTGCTCGTGCTGCCGATGGTGTTTGCGGTGTTCTATTACTTCCCGCGCCTAAAGGACGTGATGGAGGTGATCATCATCCTGCCCTTTGCCGTGCCGCCCGTCGTCTCGAGCGTGGGTCTGCTGCAGCTTTTTGCCGGAGACCCGATGCCGATCGTCGGCACGCCCTGGATTCTCATCGGCACGTACTTCACGATCACGGTGCCCTTCATGTACCGCGCGCTTGCCAACGGGCTCGAGGGCATCAACCTGAAGGACCTCATCGATGCGGCGCACCTTCTGGGCGCGAACACCTTCACCGCCTTCATGCGGTGCATCCTGCCGAATCTGAACCGGGCGCTGCTCGCCTCGCTCTTCATCAGCTTCTCGTTCCTCATGGGCGAGTTCGTGTTTGCCAACATCCTCGTGGGCACCCGGTTTGAAACCCTTCAGATTTATCTCTACACCAAGCGCATGACAAGCGGACACCTGAATGCGGCGATCGTGAGCACGTATTTCTTCCTGACGCTTGCGCTGACCTGGGCGGCGATGTACCTGTCCCGGCCCCGCACGGAACGGCCCGTGGAGGATGAATAGGATCTATGAGTACGGACAATCAGCATTATGTGAGCGTGCGCGGACTCTCCAAGAGTTTTGATGCGACGCAGGTCTTCGAGAACCTGGATTTCGATATCGCCAAGGGCGAGTTCATCACGCTTCTCGGCCCCTCGGGGTGCGGCAAGAGCACCCTGCTGCGGTGCCTGGCGGGTCTTGAGATGCCCGACACCGGCACGATCAGCGTCGA
>DNLN01000021.1 GCA_003488465.1 Sutterella sp.
ATGATCTCCAGGACATCCTGGGCTAGCTCCTGCTCAAAGGAGCAATCCTCGCTCTTGTTAATGATAACAACCTCGACTTTTTTAATCTCGCAGATCGAAAAAACAAGCTCAGCGCCATCCCGGCCCTGCCCTTCCGGAGCGGATGGCTCACGTCCGCCCTCGTATGGCGCCCGCCGCTCTCTGGCTCAGCAGAAAGACTCCGTGAAGCGACTTGCCGCGAGCCTCGGTTTCCGGCATTTTCAAGTGCCACCACAGGCATCTCCGCCGGTTTCCAGCCCCTGCCTTTTCCGATAAAATGACCAATCTTTTTGTTTTAACCAGAAGAGCCCGAGGGGGCCTGGAGTTTCACCGATGGCAAAAGCCAAGACGGCTGCTGACGCAGCAAGCAGAAAATATCCCCTGAACCTGCCCGATACCCCGTTCCCGATGCGCGGGGATCTCGCCAAGCGCGAACCCGGCTGGGTCGAGCAGTTCGAGAAGAACGACATTTACGGCAAGATGCGCGCAGCCCGCAAAGGCGCTCCGCGCTATCTGCTGCATGACGGCCCTCCCTACGCCAACGGCGACATTCACATGGGCCACGCCCTGAACAAGGTCCTCAAGGACATCATCAACAAGTCCAAGGTGCTCTCGGGCTTTGACGCTCCGTACACGCCCGGCTGGGACTGCCACGGCATGCCGATCGAGATTCAGATTGAAAAGAAGTTCGGCAAGGGCCTCGCCCCCGAGGACCTCATGAGCAAGGCCCGCGTCTATGCGCACGAGCAGATCGACCGTCAGAGAGAGGGCTTCAAGCGCCTGGGCGTTCTGGGCGACTGGAGCGACCCGTATCTCACGCTGCGCCCCGACACCGAGGCCGCCGAGATCCGCACGCTCAAGAAGATCGTCGAGAAGGGCTTCGTGTACCGCGGCCTGAAGCCCGTGAACTGGTGCTTTGACTGCCAGTCGGCCCTGGCAGAGGCCGAGGTCGAGTACAAGGACATCGACAGCTACGCCATTGACGTCGCTTTCCTGCTCTCGGAAAACTCCAGGGCCGATGTCGAAGCCAACTTCTCCCACAAAATCGACAAGCCCTGCTACGCGGTCATCTGGACCACGACGCCCTGGACGATTCCCGCCAACCAGGCTCTCAACATGCATCCGGACCTCGAGTATGCACTCGTTGACTGCGGCGACAAGATGCTGATCCTTGCGAGCGAACTGGCCGAAGACTCCCTCAAGCGCTTTGGCTTTGAAGGCAAAATCGTCGCCACCGCCGCAGGCAAGGGCTTTGCAGGGGCCAAGTTCTGGCATCCGCTCAGCTCCCTGCATGAGGGCTACAAGCGCGAGGCCTTCGTGATTCTCGCCGACTACGTCGACGCCACCTCCGGCACGGGCATCGTGCACTGCGCCCCGGCCTACGGCGTTGAGGACTTCATGAGCTGCAAGGGCGCCGGGATGACCAATGACCAGATCATCAATCCGGTTCAGGGCAACGGCGTGTACGCCGAGAGCCTGCCCCTGTTCGGCGGCAACTTCATCTGGAAGATCCAGGACAAGATCTGCGACGCCATGCGCCTTGCCGGGAGCCTTCTCTCATGCGGCAAGATGAACCACAGCTACATGCACTGCTGGCGCCACAAGACGCCGCTCATCTACCGTGCAACCGCCCAGTGGTTCGTGCGCATGGATGAGCCGACGGCCGACACCAAGAGCGTGCTCGGGATCCCCGCCTCCGAAAAGACGCTGCGCCAGATGGCGCTCGAAGGCGTCGAGCGGACCGTCTTCGTGCCCGACTGGGGCTACAACCGCCTGAAGTCCATGATCGAGAACCGCCCCGACTGGTGCATCTCGCGCCAGAGGCGCTGGGGCGTGCCCCTGCCCTTCTTCCTGAACAGGCAGACCGGGCAGCTCCATCCGGAGACGCTCAGGATCATGGAGGAAGTCGCCGCCAAGGTGGAAAAGGACGGAATCGAGGCCTGGGCCCGCGCCAAGGCCGAGGACTTCATGAGCGCCGAGCAGGCCGCCCAGTACGACAAGGTGAACGACATCCTCGACGTCTGGTTCGACTCCGGCTCGACGCACAGCACCGTGATGCGCGGCAGCCACAAGGACAAGCTGGGCTACCCGGCGGACCTTTATCTCGAGGGCAGCGACCAGCACCGCGGCTGGTTCCAGACTTCGCTGCTCGTGGGAACCATGATCGACGGCCGCCCGCCCTTTGACAAGCTGCTCACGCACGGCTTCCTCGTGGACGAGAACGGCGAGAAGATGAGCAAGTCCAAGGGCAACACGGTGAGCCCGAAGGAGATCTGCGACAAGTTCGGCGCCGAAATCTGCCGCCTGTGGGTGGCGAGCACCGACTACGCCAACGAGCTGCGCATCGGCCCGACCATCATCAAGCGCGTCGTGGACAGCTACCGGCGCATCAGAAACACGCTCCGGTTCCTGCTTGCGAACACCTCGGACTTTACCATCGGCAAGGACGCCGTCGCCCTTGAGGACATGCTCGAGATCGACCGCTGGGCGCTTGCCCGCGCATCGCAGTTCCAAAACGAGGTGCTGCGGCTGAGCAACGAGTGCCAGTTCCACATGGTCACCACGCAGCTCATGGGCTTTGCCTCCGACGATCTGGGCAGCTTCTACCTGGACATTCTCAAGGATCGCCTGTACACCACGGGCGCAAAGAGCCTGCCGCGCCGCTCGGCCCAGACCGCGCTCTGGCACATCACTGCGATGTACCTGCGCCTGATGGCTCCGATCCTTTCGTTCACGGCCGAGGAAGCCTTTGCGATCTTCAGCCCCAACGAATCGGGCACGATCTTCACTGAGCGCTACCACACTCTGCCCGCCGTTCAGGATGCCGACAGGCTCCTAGCCAAGTGGCAGACGGTGCGCGACGTGCGCTCCGAAGTGATGCGCCGCATCGAGGAGCTGCGCACCGAGGGCAAGGTGGGCTCGAGCCTGCAGGCCGAATGCGTGATCTCGGCTCCCGCCGGTCAGTACGAGAGCCTCGCCGAACTCGGCAGCGAGCTGAAGTTCGTCATGATGACGAGCCGCGCCGAACTCGAGAAGTCCGCCGACGAGCTCAAGGTCACGGTGAACGCCACCGAGATGAAGAAGTGCTCGCGCTGCTGGCATTACGTGGCCGGAGTGGGCGAAGATGCCGAGCATCCGGATCTGTGCCCGCGCTGCCGCGTGAATCTGTTCGGCGCCGGCGAGACCCGCCTGATCGCCTAGATTCCGGAGGAACTCAGTCATGCCGCATGAATTTCACATGAGAGAGCCGACAGGCCCCTCTCTTGGTCGCTTTATCCGGTATTTGGCTGTTGCCTTCGTTGTCGTTGCCCTTGACCAGGCGAGCAAATGGGCGGTCGCCCACAGCCTCGCCTATGGTCAGGCGATCGCCCTCACCTCGTTCTTCAACCTGGTGTATGTGCGCAATACCGGCGCGGCGTTTTCGTTCCTTGCCAACATGGGCGGCACTCAGATTCTCATCTTCAGCGGCATCGCCGTGGCTGTGAGCCTCGTCATCGTCGGCATCCTCTGGAAATACTGCGGCGAGAGGCCCCTCATGTGCACCGCGCTCGCACTGATGCTGGGCGGCGCCCTCGGCAATCTCATCGACAGAACGGTTGCGGGCTCGGTCGTAGACTTCCTTGACTTCTACTGGAGCATCTACCACTGGCCGGCCTTCAATGTCGCCGACATCGCCGTGTGCTGCGGAGCGGCAGGAATCATCCTTGAAAGCTTCCTGCGGAAATCGCCGTAACGGCTCCCGCCAGAAAGCAGAAACGCCGTCCGAATCTCTCATCCGGGCGGCGTTTTTTTTTGCTTCGGCTGATTGGAAAAATCGGCCTAGGAGCTGAGCAGCGTCGAATCGCTCACCGTTCCTGCGTTCTTCTCAAAGAGCTTGAGGAGATCGGGCACCGAAAGGCTCTTTTTCTCCTCACCGGAGACGTCGACCACGATGCGGCCCTCATGCATCATGAGAAGGCGGTTCCCGTAGCGCAGCGCATCGCGCATGTTGTGGGTGATCATGAGCGTGGTCAGCTTTTCCCCCGTCACGATCTTCTCGGTGAGGCGAAGCACCTTCTCAGCGGTCTTCGGGTCAAGAGCCGCCGTGTGCTCGTCAAGCAAGAGCAGCTGCGGGCGCACAAGCGTTGCCATGAGCAGCGTCACGGCCTGCCTCTGGCCGCCCGAGAGCAGGCCCACGTGGGCGGTCATGCGGTTTTCAAGCCCCAGCTCAAGCTCGGCAAGAAGCTTCTGGAACTTTTCGGTCTGATCGGCGCTTGAGCTCCATTTGAGGCCCGGACGCTTGCCGCGCCGTGCGGCCATCGCGAGGTTCTCCTCGATCATCATGCCGGCGGCGGTTCCCTTCATCGGGTCCTGGAACACGCGGCCGATATAGCGCGCCCTGACATGCTCGGGCATCTTGGTGATGTCCACGCCGTCGATCTCGATCTTGCCGGCGTCAATGGGAAAAACGCCAGCCACGGCATTCAGGAAGGTTGACTTGCCTGCGCCGTTCGAGCCGATCACCGTCGCAAAATCGCCGTCATTGAGCGTGAGATCCACGCCCTGGAGCGCCTTCTTCTCATTGACGCTGCCGGGAAAGAAGGTCTTGTGCACATTGGTTGCAACCAGCATTTGTTTCTTCTCCTCGTCAACGAAATCAGGCCCGGGCCTTGCGCTCGGCAATCTTGGAGCGGATGAGCGGCAGCGACAGGGCAATCGCCACGAGCACCGCCGTGAAGAGCTTCAGGTCGTTGGGCGGCATGCCCATCTGCAGCACGATGGCGATCACAAGGCGATACACGATCGAGCCGAGGATGACGGAAATGAGGCAGTTCTTGAAGCTGCGCGATCCAAAGAGCACTTCGCCGATGATGACGGAGGCAAGGCCGATCACAATCGTGCCGACGCCCATGCCGACATCGGCAAAACCGTTCGACTGGGCGACGAAGGCGCCGGTGAGTGCGACAAGCGCGTTGCTGATGAGCAGCCCCAGCACGACCATCGTGTCGGTGTTGATGCCCTGGGCCCTGGCCATCTGCGGGTTGAAGCCAGTGGCGCGAAGGCTCGTGCCGATTTCGGTGCCGAAGAACCAGTACAGGATCAATCCCACTGCGACCACGGCGATGAGGCCGACCACAAGGGCCGCCATGTCATCGCTCATGTCGAGCGTATCGGTAAAGAACGTGAACACCGTATCCACGCGCAGCAGCGAGACGTTGGCCTTGCCCATCACATGCAGGTTGACCGAATACAGGCCGATCATGGTCAGAATGCCTGCAAGCAAAGCCGGAATCTTGAGCTTGGTGGTGAGAAGCCCCGTCACGACGCCTCCCAGGGCGCCCGCAATCGTCGCCAGTACGAAAGCGGCGGTAATGCCCCAGCCCGCGGACAGCGCGGTGGCGGCTACGGCCGCTCCCAGGGGGAAGGTGCCTTCGACCGACAGGTCAGCCACATCCAGCACTCGGAAAGTAAGGTACACGCCGATTGCCATCAGGGCCCAGAGCAGACCCTGCGCAACGGTCGGAATCAGAAGATCGATCATAGTTTCGAATAGGCGCGGAAA
>DNLN01000034.1:0-7984 GCA_003488465.1 Sutterella sp.
GCGATTTCCGTGGTGACCGGGGTGTCGGGCTCGGGCAAGTCAACGCTGGTGAACGATACGCTTGCCGTCGCCCTGCGCGCGCTGTACCACAACAGCCAGGACAAGCCTCTGCCGCATGAGCGCATTGAGGGAACGCAGTTCTTTGACAAGGTCATCATCGTTGACCAGAGTCCGATCGGCAAGACGCCCCGCAGCAATCCGGCAACGTACACGGGGCTGTTCGCCCTGATCCGTGATGTCTTTGCCCAGACCCAGGCCGCCAAGGAGCGAGGGTACGATGCCGCACGATTTTCATTTAACTCCAAGGGCGGCGGCAGATGCGAGGCGTGCGAGGNNTCAACATCGACCAAAGCCCGATCGGGCGCACCCCGCGGTCCAACCCCGCCACCTATACGGGGCTCTTCGGGGATATCCGCGATCTGTTCGCCAAAACGCCCGACGCGCAAGCGCACGGCTACGGCGCGGGACGCTTTTCCTTCAACGTCAAGGGCGGCAGATGCGAGGCGTGCGAGGGGGACGGTCAGATCAAGATCGAAATGGGGGTTCTGCCTGCGGTGTATGTCATCTGCTCAACCTGCCAGGGGCTGCGGTACAACCGAGAAACCCTTGAGGTCAAGTACAGGGGCAAGTCCATTGCCGAGGTGCTTGACATGACCGTGAGCGAGGCGCTCGAATTCTTCTCGGCCTGGCCGGCGATCGTGCGCAAGTTGCGCACACTCGAGCAGGTGGGGCTTGGCTACATTCGCCTTGGACAGTCTGCATCGACCTTCTCGGGGGGCGAAGCGCAGCGCATCAAGCTTGCCGAGGAGTTGGCCCGGCCCGACACGGGCAGGACGGTATACATCCTCGACGAGCCGACAACAGGACTGCACTTTGAAGATGTGAATCTGCTTCTGAAGGCCCTGCGCCAGCTCACAGACCTTGGCAACACGGTGATTGTGATCGAGCACAATCTGGATGTCATCAGACTTGCCGACTGGGTTGTCGACATCGGACCGGAGGCTGCGGAAGAGGGAGGGCGCGTTCTGTGCGAGGGAACGCCCGAGCAAGTGGCCGATTGTCCGCAGAGCTTCACGGCCAGGTACCTGAGAGAGGCGATCTCCAGAGTGCTCCGCTAGCGGACGCGCTTGCTCTCCAGGCTGATCCCTGCGCAGTCGTAGTGGCGCGATTCGCTTGCCATGAGAAGATTGCCCGCGTCGTCATAAAAGCGGCGCGAAAGGGCAAGTACAGACCGGTGCGCGGGAACGTCCTTGAGTTCGTATTCGTTGCAGGCGTCTGAACTGATCAGCACTGTTGTTCGGGCGATGTCAATGCCGAGATTTGCGCTCAGGATTTGTTCGGGAAGCTGCTGGCTTGCGTGCTCGGAGAAATCCCTGAGCTGTTGGGCAAGCGTCGTGTTCACCGTTTCATACAAGCCGTTGACGGGAACGAAATAGCGCATTCGGCAGGTGACGGGCCAGACATCGGACGAGCGGACCGAATAGCCGACAAAGGAAAAGCAAAAGAGGGCTGTTCCGGTCTCCAGCCCGATCAGCTCGGCAAGTGCTCGATCGGCCGTCACCAGGGAGCTTGTTGAAAGACGCAGGATCTGATCCTCTGCCGCTGGGAGAACTTCCGATGGCGTGCCGATCAAAACGGCATGGTGTGTATCGGGATCGGCGCGAAGCACGACGCTTCCGATCTTCGGCCTGCGGCTGATTAGCCCCTGATCGGCCAGATGCTGCAGCGCGGTGCGAATGGTATGCCGCGAACAGCCGAACCGGGCTCGCAGATCGGCCTCGGTGGGCAGACACTCGCCGGGTTTGAAAGCGCCGCTGCGAATCGAATCCGTCAAAGTCGACTGGATCTTGAACCAGAGTGCGGTTTTAGACATTGCCGCGGCGCGTCCGGAGAGAGCAGGACTAGGGCTTGACCGCCATGACGATCAGCCGGGAGCTGTCGGCCGTGAACGGTGCAAATCCGGGGCCGAAGAAGCCAGCAAGCCTCAGTCCGGCAACTTCGATCATCTGCTGGAATTCTTCGGTCGTATAGACGCGCACGCTTGCAGAGACCGGTCCTCTGAAGTCGGTCGCAGGGAAAATGACGGTGGCGCGGCGGGTTTCACTGCTCCAGTGCTCTTCGACTTGATCGCCGCTGGCGATGATTCGGGTTGCCTTGCCGGCAATCACGAGTTCGGGATTTGCGACTTCGATCAGCAGCCGTCCGCCGGACTTCAGAGATGCTGCAAACCGCCCGAGCAGATCCGCGTTGCCTTCATCGGAAAAGTATCCGAAGGAGCTACCCCAGTTGATGACGACGTCCATGTCGCTTGGCAATTCGCAGGTTCTCATGTCGGCAGTCTTGAAGGAACCCTCAAGTGCAGCCCTCTGGAACTTGTTCTTTGCGCCGATGATGAAATGGGAATTGAAGTCAATGCCGGTGACGATTGCGCCCAGACGGGCAAGAGGGAATCCTAGGTCGGCCTTGCCGCAAGGGCACTCGAGGATCTTCACGCCGGCCGTGAGTTCAAGCTTGTCCCAGATGCTCTTGGCATCGGCCCGGCATGCTGCGGGGTCGCGCAGCCACTTGTCCTCGGGAACATGACGGAACCATTCGGTCAAAACAGAAGAATTGCTCATGGGAGAACCTCGCGCTCAATGGGAAATGTGGGAGGGATTCTAAACAAACGGCCTGGCATTGCGAAGCGAGTGAGGCGGCCATCGCCAGGCGTCAGGCCCCTGGCCGGGTGAAGGAAAAATCAGGCGGGACAGGTACAATCCGCTCCGCCATTTGTCGCACCTCCTAGCCCCGGACTGTGATTCTCCGGGCATTGCCAAAGTTCATGCCTAGACACATCTTTTTCGAACTCCTCGAGTCGGACTGCGCCTTCAAGGCTGTCCGCAGCCGGGGGCCGGGCGGACAAAATGTCAACAAGAGTTCGACTGCCGTGCAGCTGTTCTTCCCGGTGAATGAAAGTTCTCTGCCCGGGGAGCTCAAGGAGCGGGTCACTGCTCGGTATGCAAGGCGCATGACTGCCGACGGCGTACTCATCCTCAAGGCTCAGGGGGCGAGATCGCAGGAGTTGAATAGAAAGGCGGCCCTCTGTCGGCTGCAGGAGATGCTCGAGCGGGCGGCGGTGGTTTCTGATGTGCGCAGGCCGACGCGGCCCACGCGGGCAAGCCAGCGACGCAGGCTCGAAGAGAAGGCGATCAGAGGCAGAGTCAAGAGATCTCGCGCGGCGGTGACCGCCGACGAGTAGCAAAAGGACAGACGTTAGGATTTTTTCGTGCTTGCAGGATTTTTCTTTGGTATTGCGGCGACCATGATCTGGGGGCTTGTTTACCTGATTCCCCTCGTGCTTCCCGAATACGATCCGATGATGATTTCGGCTGCCAGGTACGTGGCATTCGGCCTGATCTGCATTCCGCTTGTGTGGATGGAAAGGGAGGAGTTCCGCCACTACAAGCTCTCGGACTGGTGGTTTGTCACGAAACTGAGCGTCATCGGCAATCTTGTTTATTTCTGGTTTCTGTCGATCTGCATCCAGAAGGCGGGAGCGCCGTTTGCCGGCATCTGCATGGCCGTGATTCCCGTTCTGGTCGCACTGATTGCCAATGTCCGAGACCGCAAAAAAGGCAGGAAAGCTCTGCAGTGGAGCAAGCTTGTGCCCGGGCTCTCGCTGATTGCCGTGGGTCTCGTTCTTTCCAACTGGGCGGAGTTCGAGTCGATCGTTACGGTCTCGGGGCGCAGCGCCCGTGATTTCTGGCTCGGCTCTGCTGCCGGAATTGCCGCCTTGCTGTTGTGGACCTGGTACCCCATCAAGAATTCTGATTGGCTGATTGAAAATCCCTCCCGTTCGCCGAAAAGCTGGTCGACGGCTCAGGGCATTACCGGACTGCCGGTGTCGCTTCTGCTGTATGCGGCGGTCTATCAGGGCCAGCCGGCGGGAGCCGGAATCTTTGGGCCGACTCCGGTCTGGTTCGTTGCCGTCATGACGAGTTGCGCCATCCTGTGCTCCTGGGTGGGGATCCTCTGCTGGAATGAAATGAGCCAGAGGCTGCCGACGGCTTTGTCTGGACAAATGATCGTTTTTGAAACAATTTTTGCCGTGGTCTACGCTCACATCCTTCGCCTTGAACTCCCCAGCCCGATCCTCAGTCTCGGCGTTGTTTCACTGATTGCCGGAGTGCTTGTGTCGCTCAGGGCGTTTCGTCTCAACGGTTAGTCCGCAACAGTGTAAGATGGACAAATACGTTCGGCTATAAGCCGGCTGATCTAACAACCAAAACAGGTAGAAACAAATGGATCGTCTGATTATTTTCGATACGACCTTGCGTGATGGCGAGCAGAGCCCCGGTGCGGCAATGACCAAGGAGGAGAAGCTTCGCATTGCGCTGCAGCTCGAGAAGCTCGGCGTGGATGTCATGGAAGCCGGTTTTGCGGCCAGCTCCGAAGGGGATTTCGAGGCGATCCAGCAGATTGCGCGGCATGTCAAGGATACGACGGTGTGCTCGCTTTCTCGTGCGGTTGCCCGGGACATCGAGCGTGCAGGCGAAGCGATCCGGGAGGCCAACACTAGCCGCATCCATACCTTCATCGCCACCAGCCCGGTGCATATGGAAAAGAAACTCCACATGACCCCGGAGCAGGTTCTGGAAAATGCAGTCAAGGCGGTGACCCTGTGCCGCAACTACACCGACGACGTGGAGTTTTCCGCCGAGGACGCCTACCGCTCGGATCCCCAGTTCCTCTACCGGATCTGTGAGGCCGCCATCAAGGCGGGAGCCACGACGGTCAACCTGCCAGATACGGTTGGCTATGCGATTCCCGATCTTTACGGCGCATTCATTCGCGACATCCTCGAGCATGTTCCCAATTCGGACAAGGCGATCTGGTCCGTTCACTGCCACAACGACCTCGGCATGGCCGTCGCGAATTCTCTTGCGGGAGTCAAGTTCGGCGGGGCCCGTCAGATTGAGTGCACCATTAATGGTCTGGGCGAGCGCGCCGGCAACACCTCTCTTGAAGAGGTGGTGATGGCGGTTCGCACGAGAAAAGAGTATTTCGGCCTTGAGACCCGGATTGACACCCGTCAGATCGTTCCTGCGAGCAAGCTCGTGAGCTCCATCACGGGCTTCCCGGTGCAGCCCAACAAGGCGATCGTGGGCGCCAATGCCTTCTCTCATGCCTCCGGCATTCATCAGGATGGAGTGCTCAAGAGCAGGGAAACTTATGAAATCATGAGCGCCGAGGATGTGGGCTGGGCGCAGAACAAGATCGTTCTCGGCAAGCTTTCCGGCCGCCGAGCTTTCAGCCAGAGACTGCGCGAACTCGGCATTCCGGTGTCTTCGGAGGCCGAATTGAACGAGGCCTTCTCCCGCTTCAAGCACCTTGCCGATCGCAAGAGCCAGATTTTTGACGAGGATATCCAGTCGCTCTTCAAGGGGGCCAATGCCGGCGACACGGTGGACTCCTATCAGTTCGTGAGCATGATGCAGCAGTCCGAGACCGGCGAGCGCCCCCAGGCGACCGTCGTCTGGCAGCACGAAGGCAAGGAGTTGAGCTCCTCCTGCGACGGAAACGGTCCCGTGGATGCTGCGTTCCGCGCAATCGAGGCGCTTGTCCAGAGCGGCGCGGAACTGCAGCTTTACAGCGTCAACGCAATCACGACGGGAACCGAAAGCGTGGGAGACGTGACCGTGCGTCTTGCTAGGGGCGGACGGATTGTGAACGGCGTGGGCGCCGATCCCGATATCATCGCCGCTTCCGTCAAGGCGTACTTCAACGCGCTCAGCAAACTCGAGTCCGATGCACCGCTTTCCGCGCAGCACGCGGTTTAGGAAGTTTCGGCGGGTCACTGCAACCGTTGCGCGATACGCTTGATTAATTAGGGGATTGCTGTACAATCCCCACCTTTCACGGCACGGGCAATGACACCTGTGCCGCATGTTTTTATCTTTTTTATAAAGGAATAACGATGTCTGTCGAAATCAACAAGGCTGAAGTTGTTGCCAAGTTCCAGCGTGCTCCTGGCGACACGGGTTCTCCCGAGGTTCAGATTGCTCTTCTTACCTCCCGCATCAACGGTCTGACTGATCACTTCAAGGCCAACCCGAAGGATCATCACTCCCGCCGCGGTCTGATGAAGATGGTGAGCCGTCGCCGCAAGCTCCTTGACTACCTCAAGGATCGCGATGTCGCCGCTTACCGCAAGCTGATCGATACTCTCGGCCTGCGCAAGTAATTCGAAAGATTCGGCGGCCTGTTTGCCACACACAGCAAACAGGCCGTTCCTTTGCAGGGCTGGTCCCTGCGGTTTTTTTCAGTAACGGTTTCGAACAGGGCATTTTTTCGGGAACAGGTTGCAAAACGGCTTCGCGCGTTGCGACATGAACGCTTAACGGATTTGAACGTTTATGCCGCAGCGTGCCAGGACACTCGGTGATTTGCTGTGTCTGCACTCTGGATCATCCCATCGCTCTGCTTCGAACTCATATGAGGACAAATCTCATGACCATGTTCAACAAAGTGAGCAAGAGCTTCAAGTTTGGCGATCACGATGTGACGCTCACCACCGGCGAAATCGCCCGCCAGGCCACGGGCGCCGTGATCTGCCAGATGGATGACACCGTCATTCTGGCTACGGTCGTCGCCAAGAAGGAAACCAAGCCCGGACAGGACTTTTTCCCGCTGACCGTCGACTACATTGAAAAGGCCTATGCGGCCGGCAAGTTCCCCGGCGGCTTCTTCAAGCGCGAAGGCCGCCCCTCCGAGAAGGAAACCCTCACGAGCCGCCTCATCGACCGCCCGATTCGCCCGCTTTTCCCTGATGGCTTTTTCAACGAAGTGCAGGTCATCATTCACGTCCTGTCCGTCGATCCCGAAGTTGATCCGGACATCCCGTCGATGATCGGCGCCTCTGCAGCCCTCTCGATTTCCGGCATTCCGTTCCGCGGCCCGATCAGCGCCTGCCGCGTCGGCTACATCAACGGCGAGTTCGTCTGCAACCCCCGCGTGAGCCAGATGGCTGACAGCCGCTTGGATCTTGTCGTCGCCGGCACCGAGCGTGCAGTGCTGATGGTTGAGTCCGAAGCCGACCGTCTGCCCGAGGAGACGATGCTCAACGCCGTGATGTTCGGCCACAAGCAGATGCAGGTTGCCATCGAGGCGATTCACGAACTCGTTGCCGAGGCCGGCAAGCCCGCTTGGGATTGGCAGCCGCCCGCCAAGAACGAGCAGCTCATCGCCCGCATCCACGAAATCGCCGACGCCGGTCTTGCCGAGGCCTACACCATCCGCTCCAAGCAGGCTCGCAACGACAAGCTGCGCGAGGTCTACGAGCTCGTTGAGAAGACTCTGACCGCTGATGCTGAGGCCGCCGGTGTTGAAGTCGCCGATATGAACGAAGTGCATGGCATCCTCTTTGAGATGGAAGCCCACATCGTCCGCTCCAATATTCTCGAGGGCAAGCCCCGCATCGACGGGCGCGACACCCGTACGGTTCGTCCGATCGAGATCCGCCAGTCCCTGCTGCCCCGCACCCACGGTTCCGCGCTCTTCACCCGCGGCGAGACGCAGGCTTTCGTGCTGACGACTCTCGGCACCAAGCAGGATGAGCAGATCGTCGATTCGATCATGGGTGAGAGCCGCGACCGCTTCATCCTTCACTACAACATGCCTCCGTTCGCAACCGGTGAAACCGGCCGCGTGGGTAGCCCCAAGCGCCGTGAAATCGGCCATGGCCGCCTTGCCAAGCGCGCCCTGAAGGCTGTTCTGCCGTCCGCGGAGGAGTTCCCGTACACGATTCGCGTCGTCTCCGAGATTTGCGAGTCCAACGGTTCGAGTTCCATGGCGAGCGTGTGCGGCGGCTGCCTGTCCATGCTCGACGCCGGTGTCCCCCTGAAGGATTACGTTGCTGGTGTTGCCATGGGCCTGATCAAGGAGGGCAACAAGTTTGCCGTTCTGACCGACATTCTTGGTGATGAGGATCACCTGGGCGACATGG
>DNLN01000034.1:8026-10122 GCA_003488465.1 Sutterella sp.
GACTTCCTGGGCGACATGGACTTCAAGGTTGCCGGCACCGAGAACGGTGTGACGGCTCTGCAGATGGACATCAAGATCGAGGGTATCACCGCCGAGATCATGCAGGCTGCTCTGGCTCAGGCTCATGAAGGCCGCATGCACATCCTCGGCAAGATGCACGAGTTCGCCGGCGACGGTGCCAAGGAGCTCTCTGTCTGGGCTCCGCGTCTTGTGACGATCAAGATCAATCCGGAGAAGATTCGTGACGTGATCGGCAAGGGCGGCGCCACGATCCGCAGCCTGTGCGAAGAGACCGGCTGCCAGATCAATGTCGAGGAAGACGGTACGGTCACCATCGCTTCCAACAACCCCGAGATGTCCGAGATGGCCAAGAAGCGCATCGAGGAAATCACTGCGGAGGTTGAGGTCGGCCAAGTCTATGAGGGTACGGTTCTGCGTCTGCTCGACTTTGGCGCGATCGTCGGACTGCTTCCCGGCAAGGACGGCCTGTTGCACATCAGCCAGATTGCCAACGAGCGCGTGAACCAGGTTTCCGATTATCTGAAGGAAGGCCAGAAGGTTCGCGTGAAGGTGATCGAGGCCGACGAAAAGGGCCGCGTGCGTCTGTCTATGAAGGCGCTGCTCAAGGAGCAGGCCGCTCAGGAGGATGTCCGGGCTGAGTAATCTGTGCCGCATGACAAGGCGCTCGGGTTTTCCGGCCCGGGCGTCGGCATGCAGTACAATCCAAGCCTCGTACTCTTTTTCATAGCCTTGCATGATGCGTAAAGCCCTAATTGCAGCAAATTGGAAGATGAACGGTTCGTGCCTTGCCAACCAGGCCTGGGCTGATTCGTTTTTGCCGCGCGCCTCTGCGCTTGCCTGCGATGCGCTTGTGTGTGCGCCTGCGGTTTATCTAGCCTCTCTGTGCCGGACGTTCAGCGGCTCGCCGGTTGCCGTTGGCGCTGAAGACGTCAATGAGCACGAGAAGGGGGCGTTCACCGGTGAGGTGAGCGCGCCGATGCTCCGCGACATAGGCGTTCAGTGGGTCATAATCGGCCACTCCGAGCGCCGCGCAATGTTCGGTGACACCGATGTGCGTGTTGGCGAGAAGTGCAAGGCTGCCGTGAATGCTGGTCTGAAGATTCTGCCCTGCGTGGGAGAAACCCTTGCAGAGCGCGAGCAGGGGCGCACGCTTGAGGTCGTGTGCCGCCAGCTCAATGCCGTACTGGATGCGGTTGGAGCTGAGGCGCTTGCCGAAGGAGCGCTTGCTTATGAACCGGTCTGGGCGATCGGCACGGGACGCACTGCCACGCCGCAGCAGGCCGAGCAAGTGCATGCTGCCCTGAGGGCCTGTGTCGCGGCGCGCTCGGAAGAATCCGCTGCCAAGCTGCGCATCTTGTATGGCGGCAGCGTGAAGCCCGCAAACGCCAAGGAGCTCTTTGCAATGGCCGACATTGACGGAGGTCTTGTTGGCGGAGCCGCTCTGAAAGCGGAAGATTTTTACTCAATCTGCGCCGCAGTTTCGGCGTAGCGACAACAATTGGAAGAAAAAAATGCAGATGTTGATGAGCATCGCAATCGTTGTGCAGATTATCGCTTCGGTTGCAGTGATTATTTTGGTCCTGCTTCAGCACGGAAAGGGCGCTGATCTGGGAGCCGCTTTCGGTTCGGGGGCGTCCGGCTCGCTCTTTGGCGCTTCCGGCTCGGCGAACTTCTTGTCCCGCTCCACTGCTGTGGCAGCCACGGTTTTCTTCTGTGCCACGCTTGCAATCACTCTGGGTTCCGGTGCTTTCCACAAGAGGGCGATGACCCAGCAGGGTGGCGTTCTTGGCACCGTGACCGAACAGACGGCTCCTGCCGCTGGTGAAGCCGACGCCAACAAGGATTTGCAATCCAACCAGGTTCCGCGATAGAATCACGCCCCGTCCGAGTTTTGGCTCGGACGTGACAATTCGAAATGCGGTCGTGGCGAAATTGGTAGACGCGCAGCCTTGAGGTGGCTGTGGCGAGAGTCATGAGAGTTCGAGTCTCTCCGACCGCACCAAGAACTGGGGTATCGCCAAGTCCGGTTAAGGCAGCGGATTCTGAATCCGCCATTCGTAGGTTCGAATCCTACT
>DNLN01000148.1 GCA_003488465.1 Sutterella sp.
GGGCGATGTCGGCAGCGGCAAGACGATCGTCGCGGCAATGGCCGCCGCCCTTGCCGTCCAGAACGGCTACCAGGCGGCCTTCATGGCGCCCACGGAAATCCTTGCCGAGCAGCACTACCGCAAGATCCGCGCATGGCTCGAGCCGCTCGGAGTGAAGATCCTCTGGCTTGCCGGAAGCCTCAAGCCTAAGGAAAAGGCCGAACGGCAGAAGGCGCTCGAGCAGGGCGAGTTCCAGATCGCCGTCGGCACGCATGCGCTCATTCAGAACGCCGTGCACTACCGCAATCTCGCGCTTGCCATCATCGACGAGCAGCACCGCTTCGGCGTCTCGCAGCGCCTGAAGCTGCGGGAAACCGACAGCGACTCGCGCATGCCGCACATGCTGATGCTCTCGGCCACTCCGATTCCAAGGACGCTCGCGATGAGCTACCTCGCAGACGTCGACGTCTCGGTGATCGACGAGCTGCCGCCCGGAAGAACGCCCATCACGACACGCCTTGTGAATCTCTCCCGCATCGAAGAGCTCGAAGCGGCCATCGACAACGCCATCGGCACGGGCGGCCAGTGCTACTGGGTGTGTCCGCTCATCGAGGAGAGCGAAAAGGCCGACCTCACGGCGGCAACGATGCGCGCCCAGTATCTTGCCGACCGCCACCCCAGATGGCGCGTCGGGCTCGTGCACGGAGCGCTCAGCGCCGAACAAAAGCACGAGGTCATGGCGCACTTCAGTGCGGGTGAGCTCGATCTGCTGGTCGCGACCACGGTGATCGAGGTGGGCGTTGATGTTCCCAACGCCTCGCTCATGGTGATCGAGCATGCGGAACGCTTCGGCCTGGCGCAGCTCCATCAGCTTCGCGGCCGCGTCGGCCGCGGCAGCGCCGTGAGCTACTGCTTCATGCTCTACGACCCGCGTCTTTCCGAAGTGGGCCGCGAGCGGCTCCTCGTCATCCGCGAGCACACCGACGGCTTCGTCATCGCGCGCGAGGACCTCAAGCTGCGCGGTCCCGGAGAATTCCTCGGAGCGCGCCAGTCCGGCCAGCCGATGCTGCGCTTTGCCGACATCCAGACCGATGCTGACCTGCTTGACGCAGCCCGGAACGCGGCGGCCGAGTGGCTCGCCGAGGATCACGAAAAAGCGGCCCTACACGCCCGGCGCTGGTTCAGCTCGCGGGAAAACTACCTGGACGCATAACCCAACATGACTCTGACTGAACTCAAATACGCAATTGCGGTCGCTCGGCTCAAGCACTTCGGCCGGGCGGCCGAGTACTGCCACATCTCACAGCCCTCGCTCTCGGTTGCCGTGAAAAAGCTCGAGGACGAACTCGGCGTCAAGCTCTTTGAGCGTCGGCGCGGCGAACTCGCCGTGACTCCGATCGGACAGCTCGTCATCGATCAGGCGCAGAAGGTGATCGAAGAGGCCGAGCACATCCACAAGATCGCAGAACAGGGCAAGGATCCCCTGTCGAGCCCCCTGCGGCTCGGCGTGATCTTCACCGTCGCCCCGTATCTCATCCCGAGCCTGGTGCACCAGATGCTCCAGAAGCTGCCCGAGATGCCGCTCATCATCACCGAGGACTACACGGCGAACCTGCTCGAGCGGCTGCGCGGCGGAGAGCTCGACTGCATCATCGCATCGCGCCCCTTCGAGGAGACCGGGCTCGTGGTGGAAGACCTGTACGCCGAGGAATTCATCGCCGCGGTTCCCGCAGCCTCGCCCATTGCAAAAAAGGGCCTGCTGCGCCGCAGCGACATCTGCTCCGAGCCGATGCTGCTGCTCTCCCACGGACACTGTCTGCGCGATCAGATCCTTGACTACTGCGGCCCGGACCGTCCCGACCTGAAGCCGCACCAGCAGATCGAGGGCTCGTCCCTGCAGACCATCATGAACATGGTCGAGCAGGGCCTTGGCATGACCGTCATCCCTGCGACCTCCGCCCCCTATTTCAGAAACGACCCTCTCGTGCGGCTGATCCCGTTCATGCCGCCCGAGGTGCCGATGCGGCGCGTGAGCCTCGTGTGGAGAAAATCCTTCCCGCGCCAGGCTTCTCTGAAGGCCCTCATCGAGGAGGCCGGGCGACTGAAGCTGCAGGGAGCGATTTCGCTGCCCGCTGCCGAAACTTCCAGAGCGACTCAGTAGAATGCAAGCCACGAAACAAAACGACACTCCGACCCCAATGTCAGAAGAACAGACCTCACGGCCCGCGGCGCTTTTCAACCCGACGGTGGCCCTGCTGCTTGCACTTGTCTTTACTCCGATGTTCGGAGGGATCCTTCACGCCCTGAACTGGAAGGCCCTTGACAATGACGCGCTTTTCGCCCGGAACATGACCTGGGTGCGATGGACCTTCTACTGCTTCATCTGCTACACGTTCCTTGAGCCGATCTTCCAGACGCTGCCCTTCGGACGCTACATGATGATCGCCATGCTCGTGGGCTTCTGGCTCGCCTGGGCGAGTTCCCTCGGAATCAGCCAGGTTCTTTACGTGCGCGACTTCGTGCCGCAGTACGAACACAAGATGTTCGGCAAGGCCATCATGGCCGGAGCCCTCGGCTGGGTGGGCTACACCACCGTGGCGCTCACGATCACGCTCATCCTGCAGGTGAGCGGTCTGCAGCCGATCCCCACGCCCTGATTGCCGGGAATTGGCCGATGAGCAAGTCCCGGACCGATCTTCGCTTTGAGCTGCCCGCTTCGCACGAGGCGCGGCCCGGCGTCCTCGACCTTCTGAGCGGCACGGTCGCCGCTCCCGGCCGCCCCAGCCCCGAGCTCGTTGACGCCTGGGCCAAGGAAGCGGCAAACGGCAGTCCCGATGCCCAGTACCAGCTGGCACTCGCGCTCACGCAGGCCGGATCGCTCTCGGCAGACAACCGCGCCGCCGTGAAATGGCTCAAGAAAGCCGTGCTCAAGCACCATGCCGCGAGCCAGCACCTGCTCGGCGTGCTGATCGCCCGCGGCCAGGGCGTGCGCGCCGACCCCGAAAAGGCCGTGGAACTGTTTCGCGCAGCCGCGATCATGGGCAACGCCGATGCGCAGTTCGACCTCGCCAAGAGCCTGTCCTGGGGATTCGGCTGCGAAGCGAACGAGCGCGAGGCGCTCACCTGGTACCGCCTTGCCGGAGCGCAGGGACACATTCAGAGCAGCCTGGCCGTCGGCCAGGCCTACGCCAGAGGAATCGGCTGCGAAGTGGACTTGAGGCAGGCGGTGAGCTGGCTGAGAAAAGCCGCCCTCGGGCACAACGCCGAGGCGGCCTTCGAGCTGGGAGAAATCTATCTGCGCCCGGACTATCCCCAGGCGAGCAGCTCCCAGGCCTTCCGCTGGTTTACCGAAGCGGCAAGCGCCGGAAGCAGTCAGGCGGCCTACCGGCTTGCGATCTTCTACTGGTCGGGACGGGCCGGCGCCGCCAATCCGGTGCAGGCATTCAAGTGGGCAAAGCGAAGCGCCCAGGCCGGCAACACCGCCGCCGCGCTCTTTCTGTCAAAGCTGCTCGAAAACGGCGAAGGCGCAAGCCGCAACCCGATTGCCGCCCTGGCGCTCGTCATTCTGGCCGGCAGGCAGGCCGCAGACGAAGACGAGCGGCACGAGGCCGAACTGCGCGAGCGCGAACTTTCCGCCACGCTCTCATCGAGCCAGATCCGCGCGGCCGACATGATGGCAAAGGACGCCGCTTCGAGCGCGTCCTTCGTCTCCTCCCTCTGACCGATCCCGGTTACCAGTGATTGAACCGCGGCCAGCGGCCGCTCACCGTCTCGTTGTCCTCGGTAACGAGGTACTCGTCAAAGGCGGCACAGGTCGGGCAGGCGTGATTGGGAAGAATCCGCAGCCGCCTGTCGATCGGGAAATCCTCGATCCGCACCGGCCCGCCGTCGCGTCTGCTGATGATGCCGTGCTCCTGATTGGCGCCGCTTACCCAGTAGTCGGCAAGCAGCACGCCCTTCTCATCGCACACGAGCCCGTAGCCGC
>DNLN01000075.1 GCA_003488465.1 Sutterella sp.
GAAGACGACATCCCCCTCGTGACGGGCGGCCCCGGCTCGGGGCCGGCCTACGTGTTCCTCTTCCTTGAGGCGCTCTCGGCAGCGCTCGAAAAGCGCGGAATGTCGGCTCAGGACGCCCGCGAACTTGCCCTTGGCACCGTCGAGGGCGCCGCAAAACTCGCCCGCGAGTCGGGAGAAGACTTCGCCCAGCTTCGGCGCAATGTCACCAGCAAAGGCGGCACGACGGCCAAGGCGCTCGAGGTGTTCGAGACCCGGGATCTGCGCGGCATCATGGACGAGGCCGTGGGCGCCTGCGTCGCCCGGTCCCGCGAAATGGCCAAACTCTTCGGCTGAGCGTCTTCGGAGCGCATGCCTTGTCCGGCCCCTACCGCAGAATCATCCATATCGACATGGATGCGTTCTTTGCTTCGGTCGAGCAGCGGGATAATCCGCAGCTGCGCGGCAAGCCGGTCGCTGTCGGACACGCCGAGGGACGGGGCGTCGTGGCGACGGCAAGCTACGAGGCGCGGCGCTTTGGCGTGCACAGCGCCATGCCGAGCAGGCGTGCGCTTGAGCTCTGCCCCCAGCTGATTTTCGTGCCGGGCCGCATGGATCGGTACCGGGAGGTCTCGGCGCAGGTGACCGAAATCTTCTCGCGCTACACCGACCTCATCGAGCCGCTCAGCATTGACGAGGCGTTTCTCGATGTCACGCAGAACAAGCGGGGCATCCGGCTCGGGGTCGACGTCGCCCGAAGCATCAAGGCGGATATCCGCAGCGAGCTCGATCTCGTGGCGAGCGCCGGCGTCTCCTACAACAAGTTTCTTGCGAAGATCGCGAGCGACTGGCGCAAACCCGATGGCCTGTGCACGATCCATCCGGACAAGGCGCTTCACTTCATCGATCAGCTCAAGGTCGAGCACCTCTGGGGCGTGGGTCCGGCAACCGCAAAGAAGATGCACGAGATGGGCATCGTCTGGGCAAGGGATTTGCGAGAACTGTCGCTGCCGGAGATGATGCGGCGCTTCGGCCGCGCGGGCTACACGTACTACCGCTTCGTGCGGGGCATTGACGATCGGCCCGTGAGCACGACCCGTGAGCGCAAGTCCGTGGGGTGCGAAGAGACCTACGAGAGCGACGTGCGGGATCCCGCAGTGCTGCGCGAGCTGCTCGAAGCGCTTTGCTTTCAGCTTTTTCGGCGTGTCCAGAAGAAGGCCTTCTGGGGCGGCACGCTCACGATCAAGATCCGCTTCGGGGACTTCACGACCATCACCCGCTCACGCTCCCGGGACATGCCGTTTGCATCCATCTCGGACATCCTCGCAGTGGCCCAGGAGCTGCTCGAGCCGCACATGGGACACCCGAGGGGCGTGAGGCTTCTGGGACTTGCGGTGAGCAACCCCAAGGCCGATGAGAACCCTGCGCAGCTCGAGCTCTTTGACGAGAGCGATTTCTACGACTGATCGCTCTGGAAGATATTGCCGTCCGCCACGCGCGGAATGGCGCCGAACAGCCCCTTCAGGTAGTCGCGCCTGATGATCTTGTCAAAGCGGATGTACTTGCCCGAGGGGGAGACGAACGAGGTGAGGGGGCGCAGCTGGCAGGATCCGTCGTCGCTGCGTTCCGTGAACCAGAGTTCGTCGCGTCTGAACAGGCTCTGATCGAGAAGCTCTGTGCTGCGCGTGGTGAAGATGAGCTGCGTCATGTGGGAGCCGTCCCGGGCCGAGAGAAAGTCCGAGAGGATCTTGCGCGTGAGAAGCGGATGCAGGCCAAGATCCAGATCGTCGATCACGAGAATGCCCGAGGCCGGGTTCCTGAGAAGCGCCGAGAGCTCGGGGATGAGCCAGCAGAGGCGGCGAGCTCCCAGGCTTTCGCGCCGCGCATCAAGCTGCACGGGCTGAGGCGCGGCCGAGTGCAGCGGTGTGAGCCGCGTCACTTCAATCCTGTGGGAGCCGCTCTCAAGCCTTGCCGTGAGCCGCGAGCCGTCCTCCAGAGTCACTTCATAGAACTCTCCTGGGGCGCTGTAAAGGAGCCCGATCAGGCGTTCGCGCTCCTCGCGGGGCAGGCCGTCAAGGTAGGCGCTTTCGGTTCGGAAGCTCTCGATGCCTGTGCCGAGCGCCTTGAGCAGCGGTCCGGACGAAGGCTGAACCCGTGAGATTCTTCTCGGTGCAAAGCCCATTTCAGGGGACAGGATGCGCAGGGCGCGGAACCACTGGCCTAGAGGCGCGGCCTGCGGCACGCCCTCGGCGATGAGCCTGTGAAGAAGCAGCGTGTCCGATCCCGTGCTGTAGGCGATGTTTCGGGCGTCCTCGTCGGAAAAGAGTTTTCCGGTGAAGGTCTGCGCGTTTCTCTGGAAGATGATCTCCTCGGTCTTGGTGAGGATCCGGCGCAGGCTCTCAGTGAGAACGGCGCCATCGGACAGCTCGAACTCATAGTCGTAGAGCGTGCCCGCGGCAAAGAGCGAAAGCGCAAAGCGGCTCGGAGCGGCTGCGGATTCGGGCGCAAGGGCGAAGGGCTCCCTGCCGGTGCGGCCGGGGCCGGCCGGCCCCTCAAGGACTGCGCTGCGGATGAAACGGAGCGAAGTCACAAGAGAACTCTTGCCGCTTGCGTTCGGCCCGAAGAGCGCCGCGCAGGTGAGCGCCTTGCTGCGGTATTTCCTGAAGCTGGCAAGCCGCTCCTTGTGCTGGGTGAGCTTGGGAAACGGCACCATCCAGAACTCTGCTGGGTCGCGGAAAGGGCCGAAATTGGTGACGGTGAGACTGATGAGCATTTCTTTAACAAAGAGAAAAATTCTCTTTGACTGTGAAGATTGTTAACAGATCGTGCTGTTTTTCCGCAAAAATACACGAAAAATGCAAGGAAATCCCGTTTTTCGTGAAAAAGCCTTGTCAGTTTCCGGGGCATTGCATAAAATGCCGCACGCTTTTCAGCCGCGGCAACCATCGCTGCGGCGATTTGTTTCTCCGGCCTGCTCCCAGCAGAAAGTGCGGCGCAGGCCTTCAGTTTGATAAAGGAATAGAAATGGCTGTTCAGCAAAATAAGAAGTCCACGGCTCGCCGCGGCAACCATCGCTCCCACGCTGCTCTGACCAACCCGGCAGTTGCCGTCGAGGCCACGACCGGTGAAGTGCATCTGCGCCACCACATCTCCGCCACCGGTTTCTACCGCGGCAAGAAGGTCATCAAGACCAAGAGCGACGCCGAGTAATTCTTCGTTGCGTTTCGCTGACAAGTCGCTGGTCGGGTTTTCCCTGCCGGCGATTTTTTATTGTGTGTCAGGATGTTGGATTCGCCGCGTGTCCGGGGGAGCGCAACACTCTGGGCTGCTTTGGTAAGATAGCCGCTATTTGAAAGGAATCCTGACACAGTGGATGACACCAAAAAGAACGCGTACACGCGCGTGATTGCAACCGGATCGGCCCTGCCTGAGAAGGCTGTCAGCAACGACAGTCTTGCTGCGCGGCTCGCGCTCAAGGGCGTGCAGACGAGCGACGAATGGATCAGCTCGCGCACGGGGATCCGGAGCCGCTACATTGCCGAGCCCGGACTCACGGTGCTTGAACTGGCCAGAAGGGCCAGCCTCAGGGCGCTCGAGAGCGGCGGCATCGATCCAGCCTCCATCGATCTGATCATCGTGGCAACGACCACGGCCGACTGCGTGTTCCCGTC
>DNLN01000172.1:0-248 GCA_003488465.1 Sutterella sp.
TCGTCGGCACGTTCCGCGTAGCGCACAAGGCGGCACTGCGCGTAGTAGCTCCGCAGGGCATTCCGAACATCCTCGATCGAGCCCGCGAGCTGCTCGCGAAAGAGCGCAACCGTGACCTCCATGCCCGCGTAGTACGGAGCGACAATCGGGCAGAAGACGGGCGCGCGCGTGAGGCCGCACTCCTTCACGATCTCTGGCAGATGCTTGTGCCCTTGCGTGAGGCCGTACTGACGCGGCGCGTCAAGCAG
>DNLN01000172.1:323-3522 GCA_003488465.1 Sutterella sp.
TCATCTTCTTGCCGCCGCCCGAGTACCCGGTGAGCGAGAAGCTGGTCAGGAGCGCATCCCGCGCCAGCAGCCCCGCCTTTACGAGCGGCGCCACAAGCGCGATCACGCCGCTCGCATGGCAGCCGGGATTGGCAATCCGTCTGCTCGAGGCGATCCGCTCCCGGTGCCCGGCGAGTTCAGCAAAGCCGTAGGCGAAGTCCGGATTCGTGCGATGTGCGGTCGAGGTGTCGATGACCGTGACGCGCTCGTTCTCGACCATGGAAACTGCCTCCCGCGCAGCATCATCCGGTAGGCACAGAAAAACCACATCGGCGCTATTGAGCGCCCGTCGTCGCTCGGCCGGATTTTTGCGATCGGCTTCAGGCAGGACAATGAGTTCAATGTCCTCGCGTTCGCGAAGCCTTTGGTGAATCCTCAGCCCGGTCGTCCCGGAGCTCCCGTCGATGAAAACGCATGTCATAGCGTGGGCTCCATGTGGTTTACAAATCAGTTAATTATGACATGCGATCTCTGAGATGCCGCCCCCTTGTCCGGCGATTTCGATAAGCATGAAAAAAACAGAAAGATTGTCCCTAAGGACTTGTCAGTATCCCGACAAAAATCCTGGCGCCGCAGGTCAGTGCGAGACGAACAAAAAGGCCCCGCAGACCATGCAGTCCACGGAGCCTTGCAAGGGGGCGGCGGGCAGCGCTACTCGTCGTACCCGGGCACCGTCAGCGGCTCACCGATCTTATAGAAGTGCCCGCCCGAGACGTAGTGCAGCGTGCGGCAGTCTTCGCCCGCAGTCTCAAAATGCCAGTGACCCTTCGCGAAGACGCGGGTGTCGGACCAGGCGCCAACGCACTGGCCGATGAACATGTCATAGGCCTGCTCGTTGTGCGGTTCGCTAATGTGGCGGAAGATGAGCCAGGCGGCGCATCCCTTCACAAGGGGCAGCGTCTCGTATCCCGGAATGGTGAAGAACTCGGCTCCGCTCTTTTCGAGCTTTGCGGGCTCGTCGTTCTTGCTCACGCTGCCCAGGTTCATCACCACGGGCGCAATCGTCGCAAGCGGCAGCTGCAGGGCGAAGTACTCGCCCTTTTCGATGAGCGGACGCGTGTAGTGGGTCTTGTCGATGATGACCATCGCCTTGTCAAAATCCACGACGGAGTTCCAGCCGGCGGCCATCACGTCGCTCTTGCCTTCAAAGGCCGTGGAGACGAGCACCGTGCCGCCGATGTTGAGCGTGCGCCAGAGAATCTTCGGATCAACCGGTTCAATGTAGTTTTCCATTTCCTTCCTCTTTGTTTTTCGTAGTTGAAAAAATTCGTTGTCTAGCGGGCAAGGAGCCGCAAAATTGCCGAGGTCACGCGCCCGTACGGGGGATCAAAGAGAGCAAGGCCGTTCAGGCGCGACTGCTCGGAGACGGGCACCCGGCGGCTCAGGGCCTCAAAGCCGTATCTGCCGTGATAGACACCCATGCCGCTCTCGCCCACGCCGCCAAAGGGCATGCTCGTCTGCGCCGCATGCTGCAGGGTGTCGTTCACGGTGATGCCGCCTGCGGACAGATCCCGCTTGACGCGCTGGATGCGCTTTGCATTGCGGTCGAACCAGTACAGGGCGAGCGGACTGCGCTCGGTCTTTTGAAGTTTCTCGATCACGTCCCCGACGGACTCATAGGTTCGCACGAGCAGCGGCGGCCCGAAGATCTCCTCGGAAAGAACCCGGGAGCCCTCGGGCGGATTGATGATGAGCACCGGGGCCATCTGCTGGCCGCTGAGTCTTGCATCCCCGGTAAAGAGCTGCTCCACGCGCGCTCCATGCACCCGTGCATCATTCACAAGGCTCTCAAGCCGTACGAAGTGCTTTGCGTTCACGATGCTCGTCATCGCCGCCGGGTCAGGGCAGAGTTTTTGGGCCTGCTTTCTGGCTATCCTCACAAACGCTTCGAGCGCGCGCTCGGTCACCCAGACCGTGTCCGGAGCAATGCAAGTCTGGCCGGCATTGAGGAACTTGCCGCGCAGGATCCTGCGCACGGCCTGCTCGAAACGGGCGTCCGGCGCGATCACGGCCGGGCACTTGCCGCCGAGTTCCAGGATCACCGGAACGAGATTTGCGGCAGCCGAGGCCATCACCTCGCGGCCGACTGCACCCCCACCCGTATAAATGATGGTGTCAAGGGGCAGGCGGCAGATCTCCTTGGCCTGCTCGGCGCCCCCAGTGAAAACGGCGAGCTCATCGGTTCGGAAATACTCGGACACGGCCTTTTGCAGCGTCTTCGCGAAGCGGGGAACCGATTCGGACACCTTGATCATGACGCGGTTGCCGGCGGCAATCGCGTCGACGGCGGGCAGCAGCGAAAGCAGCAGCGGATAGTTCCACGGCGCAATGTTCGCAATGACGCCCCGGGGCTGCTGCACAAGCCTGTTTGATGCAAGGGGCGAGAGAATGAATCGGCCGGGACGCTGCGGCCGCATCCAGAAACGCCCCCAAAGGAGCATTTCCCGAATCTCGGCAAAGAGCGGCACCACTTCGGCAAGCAGCGTCTCGCGCTCGTCGCGCACGCCAAAATCCGTCTCTATCGCTTCGGCAAATGCCTGCCTGTAGGCTCGCAGCATCGCCTTGAGCCGCTTGAGCCTGTCGGCGCGCACGGGCCAGGCCGGATTGGGATCATCGGCAAAAGCCTTCTTCTGCGCGGCGAACACCTCGCGCACATCTGCCTGTTCTTGCACTGGCTGCACTTGCTGCCTCCTTGACTTCATCCGTAAAGCATAGCCGATTGAGTTTGCGCCCTATTGCCTAAAGAGCGCGAAATCGTGCTCCAAAAACCCATTCCGGGGAGTGGACGGACCTTGATGCATTCATTGGGAATCTAGGCACAAATCCCCGTGCGCAGATTGCCATATTCAGGTAGTTTTTGCATACTTCGTTTCTTTTGTCTTTTTCCCATAGAGTATTGACCAATCGATATGTTTAACTGGAATCCTACAGCCATCACGTTCGTCGGATACCTGGTTCTGATGAGCAGCCTTGGCTTTGTTGCGTGGTACTACACGCGCAACTTCAACGATTACGTCCTCGGCGGCCGCCGGCTGGGCGCCGTGGTGACGGCTCTCTCGGTGGGCGCAAGCGACATGAGCGGGTGGCTCCTGATGGGCGTGCCCGGTGCCGTGTACGTCTCGGGCATCTCCGAGAGCTGGATGCCGATCGGACTGACGAT
>DNLN01000172.1:3586-8052 GCA_003488465.1 Sutterella sp.
GGCACGTACCTGAACTGGAAGATCGTGGCCGCAAGACTGCGCGTCTACACCGAAGTCGAGCACAACGCGCTCACGCTGCCGGACTTCTTCACACACCGCTTCAACGACGCGTCCAAGCTGCTGCGCATCATCGCCGCCACGGTGATCCTCATCTTCTTCACGATCTACTGCGCAAGCGGCATGGTCGCGGGCGCCCGTCTCTTTGAGAACACGTTCCAGCTTGACTACGGCACGGCCGTCTGGATCGGGGCCGCCGCCACGATCCTTTACGTGTACATCGGCGGGTTCCTCGCCGTGAGTTGGACCGACGCCATTCAGGCCAGTCTGATGTGCGCCGCGCTCGTGATCGTCCCCATCGTGGTGATGAGCGACGTGGGCGGCTTTACCGCGAGCATGGACGCCGTTCGCTCGATCAATCCCAAGCTTCTTGACATCCTCACCGGTCAGAGCTTCATCGGCGTGGTGAGCCTGATGGCCTGGGGCCTCGGATACTTCGGCCAGCCGCACATCCTCGTGCGCTTCATGGCGACCCGCACCATCAAGTCCCTGCCCAATGCCTGCCGCATCTCGATCGCCTGGATGGTCTTCTGCCTGACGGGCGCCGTGATGGTCGGCCTGTTCGGCCTGGTGTTCTTCACGCAGCATCCGGAACTCGGCGCGGCGGTTACCCAGAACCATGAGCGCGTGTTCATCGTTCTGTCGCAGCTCCTGTTCAATCCGTGGATCGCCGGCATCCTGCTGTCGGCCATTCTGGCCGCCGTGATGAGCACCCTGTCCTGCCAACTGCTCGTGTGCTCCTCGACCCTCACGCAGGACTTCTACCGCGCGATCATCCGCCCGAAGGCAAGCCAGCGCGAGCTGCTCTGGTTCGGCCGCTCGATGGTGCTTGCCGTTGCCGTCATCGCCATCATCATCGCCATGGATCCGAACAGCCTCGTGCTCTCGCTCGTGAGCTACGCCTGGGCCGGCTTTGGCGCCGCCTTCGGCCCGGTGATCGTGATGAGCCTGTGGTGGAAGCGCATGACGCGCAACGGAGCCCTCGCCGGCATGGTGACGGGTGCCGCCACGGTTCTCATCTGGCACCAGTTCGCGTGGTTCGGACTCTATGAAATCGTCCCCGGGTTCGTCTTCGGCCTGATCGCCATCGTCGTGTTCAGCCTGATCGGAGAAAAGCCCACCGAGCAGATGGAAAAGAACTTCGACCATGTTGTCAGGACCGTCCGAGAGGCCTAAGGCGCTCTTCTCGAACTCGTCTCTTTAAAGCTGTATCCAAAAGAGCCGATGGGAGGTCTCCCAGCGGCTCTTTTGGTAGAAAGGAGTCAAAACAAAATGTCTGAAAACGTTGCCCAATTCCAGCTCAGCCACGCGGCGGGCGGCTCAAAGAGCTCCATCATCAGGGAACTGCTCAAGCTCGCCAACCGTCCCGAAGTCATCAGCTTCGCTGGCGGCCTGCCCAGCCCCCAGGGTTTTCCCATCGCCGATGTGAAGGCTGCCTGCTCCTGGGTCATGGACAACAACGGCGCGCACGCCCTTCAGTACTCGTTCACCGAGGGCGAGCCCGAGCTGCGCGCCCTGATCGCGGCACGCGAAACGGCCAACGGCGTTCCGACCACGCCCGAGGAAGTCCAAATCGTTTCGGGCTCCCAGCAGGCCCTTGATCTTGTCGCCCGTGCGTTCCTCGATGCCGGCTCCAAGGTGCTCGTCGAGAATCCGACGTACCTGGGCGCCCTTTCGGCCTTCCGCCTGCACGACCCGCAGTTCGTTGAAATCGCCACCGATGCCGAGGGGCTCGACCCGGATTCCATCGGCGAGCAGGCCGCGGGCGCACGCTTTGCCTACGTCATGCCGACCTTTGCCAATCCTTCCGGGCGCACCATCAGCGAAGAGCGACGCGTACGCCTTGCGCAGAAGGCCCGTGAGTTCGACTTCTGGCTCGTCGAGGACGACCCGTACGGAGAGCTCTGGTACGACAAGCGTCCGCCCGCCTCGCTGCGGCTTCATGCCCCCGAGCGCACGCTGCGCCTCGGCACACTCTCAAAGGTGCTCTCACCCGGCATGCGCCTCGGCTACATCGTGGGGCCGCGCAAGTTCCTCGACGTCATCACCAAGCTCAAGCAGGCGATCGACCTGCAGACCTCGAACTTCACGCAGCTCATCGCCGCCCGCGTGATCAGCGAGGGCCTGCTCGAGACACACCTTCCCAAGGTGCGCGAGCTGTACAAAAATCAGGCCGCCGCGATGCTCGAGGCTCTTTCCGAGTACATGCCGAGCGATCCGGCCATCAGCTGGACCCGTCCCCGCGGCGGCATGTTCATCTGGCTTGACCTGCCCCGCTACATCGACACCACCGCCCTCATGAAGGAAGGCGTCAACCGGAACGTGGCGTTCGTGCCCGGTTCGGCCTTTTACGCAAAGGAACCGGAGAACTGGCACTGCCGTCTGTCCTTTGTCACGGTTCCGAAGGAGAGAATCATCCAGGGCGTGAAGATCCTCTCCGAACTCGTTCGGGAAAACATGCGTTAGCCTGCCGCCCGTGAGACATGGCCCTTTTGCCGGCCCGGAGCTTTCCGCCCCGGGCCGGCATCATTTAGACGAAACAGAATCAAAATCGATGCAAATAGGCAAAATTAGCGTCTTTTAAGCGGCGTTAGCGACGAAAAGAACAAATATCGCAATAATAAGCGACGTAATACATCAACGTCTGCTCTTTCGTTAATGCTTATGCATTCCTCTTTTTGCATAATATCGAGCACCATTACCTGAACGAAGGAATACACCTATGCCACAAACGGCTCAACCTGCACGCAATGCAGTCAACTGGAGCACCGCCGTCGCGTACCTCGTCGCCATCGCGCTCGGCATCGCCAACGGTCTTTGGGGAACCGATCTCACGCTCGCCGTGTCCGACTTCATCAGCACCGTGTTCATCCGGTGCTTCAAGTTCGTCAGCATCCCGATCATTGCGGTTTCGATCATCGCCACACTCGCCACGATCTCTCAGTCAAGCGAGTCGGGCAAGATCTTCCGACACACGATCTTCTACACCCTGTTCACGACCATCCTGGCCGCGAGCGTTGCCGCGCTGCTCTACCTTTTCTTCGCCCCGGCCAACATTTCCGCTTCGGGCGCCGCAGCCCCCGCAAGCATTGCCGGCCGCTCCTACATGGACTACGTGCAGACGGTCATTCCGGACAACATCCTCGCGCCGTTCCTCTCGGCAAATGTTCTCTCAGTACTGCTTGTCTCAGCGCTCGTGGGCATTGCGATCGCCAAGCTCCCGGCCACGTCCGAGCCGCGCAACGCGATCCTCAATTTCTTCAAAGGCGCCCAGGCGGTGCTCTTTGTCATCGTCGGATGGCTGATCCGGATCCTGCCGATCGGCATCTTCGGCTTCATCAGTCAGCTCGTGATCGAAATGGTTTCCGGCGTTGAGATCGGGGGACTGGGAAGCTACTTCGCGACCGTCATCACGGCGAACTTCGTGCAAATGCTTCTCGTGCTGCCCGCTCTGCTGCTTTTGCGCGGTCTCAATCCGATCCGCGTCGCCAAGGGCATGGCTCCGGCGCTCGCCGTAGCGTTCTTCTCGAAGTCCTCCGCGGGCACGCTGCCGGTGACGATGGCCTGCTCGGAGAACAACGTCGGCGTGCGCTCGCCCGTCGCCCGGTTCGTGCTGCCCATCTGCACGACCATCAACATGAACGGCTGCGCCGCCTTCATCTTCGTCACGGTGATCTTCCTGATGCAGAACGCGGGCATCGACATCTCCGCCACGACGATGCTCACATGGATCGTCATCGCGACCGTTGCCGCCGTCGGCAATGCGGGTGTGCCCATGGGATGCTTCTTCCTCTCAGCGAGCCTGCTCGCGAGCATGGACGTTCCGATCCACCTGATGGGCGTGATCCTCCCCGTCTACGCCGTGATCGACATGATCGAGACGACGCTCAACGTCTGGTCCGACAGTTGCGTGGCGGCTTGCGTCAACAAGGATCTGTACGGCGAATAGCCGCTTGCCTGTCCGCGCAAGCGGATGGAAAAAGGGCCAGGAAGGGATCATCCCCGCCTGGCCTTTTTGCTGCCTATTGGAAAGCCTCGTTCCTTAGCTTGCAGGCTTTTCGCTCTTGCCGGCTCTTGCGGATCTGCCGCCGCTCTTGCCGCCAAGCTGCGCCTTGAGCTCCTCGATCGCCTTGGCCTGCTGCTTCACAGCCTTCTGCAGTTCGGCGATTCTCGTTTCGTACGGATCGCACTCGCCCGGAATCACACCGTAGGCATTGAAGGCGCTTCCCTGATCGCGATGCTCCTCGGTCGTGCGCGCCGGCACGCCGATCACAGTCTCGCCCGGGGCCACGGCCTTGAGCACAACCGCATTGGAGCCGATCACGGCATTGTCGCCCACGGTGAATCCGCCCAGCACCTTGGCGCCGGCACCGAGGATGACATTGTTGCCGATCGTCGGATGGCGCTTT
>DNLN01000210.1 GCA_003488465.1 Sutterella sp.
CCTGGAACTGCCCGGTGACGGGAACCTTGACGATCATGGGACTAACCGAGCGCGCAGGAATCGGGGCCGCAGGTCATGCCCTTGGCTGTTTGCCGCTGAGACGCTTGCTCAAGGGCCTTCTCAATCACCTTTTTCATGTCCTCGACCGAAAGCGCTCCCGGGATTCCGTAGCGGCCGACGATGAAGAAGGGGACCGCATGGACGTTGTTAAGAGCGGCCTCTTGCTCGTCGGCGAGCACGTCGCGCCTGTACTTGTCCGAGTCGAGCGTCTCGCGCACTTCCGTGGGATCCAGTCCGCACTCTTTTGCGATTTTGAGCAGAAGCGTCCTGTCGGCGAGCTCCTTGTTCTCGGTGAAGTAGAGCTTGAAGAGCGATTCTGTCACGCGCTCAGCGATCGAGGGATCGTCCTTACTCATTGCGAGTTTTGTCAGGCGATGGGCGTCCATCGTGTTTGTGAAGCGCGTTGTCGCGTACTTGAAGTCGAGTCCTTCGGCGCGTCCCATTCGGGAGATCGCTTCGATCCGGGAAGAGGCTTCTTCTTTGGAGAGCCCATACTTGCGGGCGAATCTCGTGAGGGTGTCGGTTTGAGCATGCAGGCCGGCCGTCGGATCGAGCTCGAAGGCCTTCATGGTGAGATGCGCCTCGCGCGTGAGGCCCAGTTCCTCAAGCGCCTTCTTTAGACGTTCTTCTCCGATGTAGCAGAAGGGGCAGGCGTAGTCGGACCAGTAGGTGATGTTGAGCATTTTTCTCTTCCTTAGAGGTTTATTAGAACGTGTTCTATTTCGCATTTATAAGCCATTGCCAATACAATGTCAATCGAGATCGAACATGTTCTATTAAAGGAAGACAGCCATGCCAGGAAAGAGCGGTCGGCCGGCCAGGAGCAATGACCGGATCTGCAGGGAGCTCATCGTGAAGAGCGCGGTGAAGGTGATTGCCGAGCAGGGGGCTGATGCGGTGACGGTGAGAAATGTCTGCCGCGAGGCGGACATCGGCAACGGCACCTTTTACTTCTACTTCAAGAACAAGGATGACCTGCTGATGAGTTTCTTGAAGGAGCCGGAGTTTGAGAAAGTAGAGCTGAAGTGTCCGCTCGAGGATCTCGCGGGGCGCATCACGGAGCTGTACATGCACCTGATCAACCGTTACCGCACGCTGGGACTGGATTTTATGAAGGCTTTCTACTCAACCGGGAACCGCGCGCTTAGCGCATACATGGGCGAGGTCGACGGACAGTTCGAACCACACACGGTGATGGCGCGCAGCGAAGCCGAGATGCAGCTGGCAAAGGAACGCGGCATTCTGAGCGAGGTGACCGACATCCACCTCGTGTGCATGGACCTATGCACGATCGTGAAGGGATGCGTCTTCGAGTGGTGCCTGTCCGAGGGCGCGGCGAGCATCGAAAAGACGCTGCACCGGATCGTCGAGGCATACCTGCAGAAGCATCTCACCGTGCGCTCAAGAATCCGCAAATCCTTTGTCTTCTAATGTGCCTCCTGCTATGCCTGCACTCCAGCCTGCGGTACGGAGCTGCGGAAGGCCGTCGTCATGGTGATCAGCAGGTCGTGCATGGCGTCCACGATTTGCTCGTCCGTGGCATCGGTTTGAGGAAGAAGATTGATAAGGTTTTGGTGGGCCTCCTGCATCTTGCGCTGCAGAGCTAAATCGCCATTGGCGGCGAAGAACGCATCAATGTAGAGATTGGCGTTCTTTGTCGAGGACATCTCGGCAAACACCTGTTTGACGACATCCAGACTTTTGGCAAGATAGTTCTTGAAACCCTGACTGCCTGCTACGTGCGCCGTCGCACTGGTATTGGCGAGCATGTAGTTTTCCGCCTGGCTCATGAGCGTTGTGAGCGAGGTGGAGAACATGACCTTCTTGTCGAAGAGCGAGGAACTCACCGAATGCGATATGCCAAAGGTGCCGCTGACTCCGAGCTGGACGGGCGATATATTCACGCTGACCGAGCTGCTCGACTGCTTGTAGATGCTGAGCTGCCTTAATTCACCGTCTTCAAGATCAAACGTGATCTTCTTCGTGTGCTCGTTGCTGCTGGAGGCTGACGAGCCTTGGCTGTAGGCATTGTTGGCAAGCGCGACGTCGAGCGATTCGGTGGGGTGTCCGGCGATGTGTTCAACCGCACTGACGATGGTGCCGAATGCGTCGTTGCCGTGCTCGGCGACGAACTCCGTCAGCTTTGTGACGTTCTCTTCGCTCGAGAGCCATTTCTGGACGGCGGCCTTGGAGCCCTCCTTCACGCTCGCAGAAATGAGCTTGGGGATGATCTTCTCGGTGAGACCGGATGCAGTGCTCGAGGCGGTGTCCTTGACAAGATCCTTTGAAACCTTGCCCAAGGTCTTCAGGGACGGCATGCCGAGGGCTTTGTCCCCGCTTTCGATGACGCGCAGTGTAGCGTCGAGGAGCAGACGGAACGGCATCGAGTCCGAGACGGTCAGCGTGTGGCTGGTCTTGACGACGTTTTCCCAGGGACGGGGATCCTCGCCTGGTTTTGCCGGCTTCTCCGTAGAGTAACTGTACTGGATCGTGGAATCCAGCCCGGTTTCCTGCCGCATCTGGGCGACGCCCGCATCGGCAACGCCCTTGATGAACGTGTCGGCCGGGGAGCCGGTGACATTCGCGAGATTCTTGGTCAAATCCTTCGTGAGGTTGCTGAGGAGCGAAACCTTGATCTTGCTTGAGAAGCTCGTGCGAATCTTGGCCGGCTTGCAGTTTCCGCTTCCTTCCATGAGGTATTCGCGGAAGATCGACCTGGGCATCCTGATGTCGGGATTGGAAAAGCGCGTGAGGAGCCGGTCGGCTTCCGCGCGGGTGATTCTGCCTCCCAGATGCAGCAGTTCCACGTTGAGCATCAGCGTACGCAACTGGTTGGCGAATCGTGCCCACTGCTGTTCGCCCCTTGGCCTGCGATCCCGAGCGGCGTTCACCAGATGATCGAAATGCTCGGACAGAGCGTTTGCCGTTGTGTTTTCGAGGGTGGGCATCACGCCGCCCTCGGCCATGGGCCGTCGCATGGCGAGAAGCTGCTCTCGGCTTGCACCGCGGATGCTCTGGATAATCGGTGCAAAGGTGTTGCCGCTCACCCGGTGATCTTGCTGGTGCTGAACGTCAGCCGATACGCCGACGGAGAGCGCATTCGTAATCCCGAAGCTGCCGGAGATCTGGCCGTTAAACTGAGAGGTCAAGCCTTCTCTCATGCCTACAATGACCGGATTGGCGCGCCTTGCGAGAACGGTGTCGAGGTTGCCGACGATGTTTTGTGTCTTGAGGCTTTCCAAATATTCCCGGTTCGTTTGCATGACTTCGCCTGAACGGCGGCCGAGATAGCGGAAGAAGCGGGTTCCCAGGGTGCCAACGAGCGAACCCAGGGCCTTGACGCCGTCGAAAATGAGGCTGCCGACTGAGCGGGACGCGGCCACCATCTTGTTGTTTTTGGCGTCTAGGATCAGGTCATCGAGCGAGGCATAGGACTTGGTGGCGAAGGATGCGAGCTGGCCGGCGCCGCCGAGCTCACCCTTGACACTGCTCGTGGGGCTGATCGAGCCTTTGGCGTCAATTCCTCCAATGATTCGGAAGGTGACATCCAGAGGCTTTTTGGATCCGCCGCAGCTGACCTCTGCCTCGACTTGCAACTTTGCCGAGCTGCCAATGCCGGCGATCACCTTTTGGGAGAATCCCAGCCCTAGCAGAACTCCTGCGCTGACCGAGAGAGTGACCTTGTGGCTCCCTCCCTCTTTGGAGATCGGCTCAAGCTGACTGCGCAGCCACGAACCGGTGGATTTTGAATCCTGGAAACTGCGGATCTGGTCATTGGTCTGATGGGAGAGCTTCAAGGTGTCGCCGATCGTACTCATCAGAGTGAACTTATTAGGCACCATGGGCAGGGCCGCCGGCTGGTCGCGCACATCAAATGCGGCGTGAATTCTGGTCGTCAGAGTCTGGACTCTCTGCTCGAGTGCTGCGATCTGCCTGAGTGCCTGGCTTGTGACCGGCATGTTCGAAAAAGCGTTCTGGATCGAGCGCAGAGCGCCCTCCATGATGCCCATCTTGTCGACCGGCTGAGACTCGGGAAATTCCTTGAGGGCTGCCTTCTGCATGCTGTAGCGAAAGAGGCGAAGGCTTGTTCTGATTTCTGCGAGGGCCTTTTCAGGATCCTGGGTACTGCCGCCGTCCGAGATGCTTTGGGCAAGTGCGCCGCGAGCTTTCTTGAGCTCATTGAGGGTTCCCATGAGATCGATCAGATCTTTCATGACCGTATCGATCTGGTTGCGCGGAAGGTTTCTGACGGCGGCCTGCACCGCAGTGACCATTTGTTGACGGAAGTCTTCGATGACCTTGTCGCCGACCACGGAGTCTTTTATGTGATCGACGGATCTTTGTGTCAGCTCAAGCATTTCCTTGACATTGGACAGATCCCAGTCCTTGTCGGTTTGAAGCTGGTGCTGGGCGACAAACCCCTGAGCCTGCCCCTGATTCTCGCGAA
>DNLN01000108.1:0-202 GCA_003488465.1 Sutterella sp.
AGCGTCTGCTCGTCTCGCCCAACACGCTGCGTCCGGGGCTGGAGCGCAACATCCGCGCCGAGATCGAACGCCACAAGAGCGAGGGCAACGGCCGGATCATCGTCAAGTGCAACCAGCTGGTTGACCAGGACATGATCAAGCTGCTCTATGAAGCCAGCCAGGCCGGCGTGAAGGTCGACTGCCTCATCCGCGGCATCTGCTG
>DNLN01000108.1:263-3465 GCA_003488465.1 Sutterella sp.
GGCGTCTCCGAGAACATCACCGTGAGATCCATTCTCGGCAAGTTCCTCGAGCACGGCCGCGTGTACTGGTTCGGGCCGCTTGAGGACCCGGTTCAGGCCCGCTGCTTCATCGGCTCGGCCGACATGATGGGCCGCAACCTTGACCGCCGCATCGAGGTCGTCACCCCGATCCAGAATCCGAATCTGCGCAAGAGAATCGCCGAGGACGTGCTCGCGCTGCAGCTCGCGGACAATGCCCGCACCTGGCTGCTTGACAGTGACAACCACTACACCAAGCTCGAGCCCAAGACGGCAAAGGCTCTGGTGGACAGCCAGCGGATCACTTGCAAGAAGTACAAGGACAAGTAGTCTGAAGTGTTCCGGCGCACTCCTTGAGAGTGCGCCGAACGCGCGCCACCGGGGAGAGTTTCCTTGAGAAGCCCTCCCTTGTTTTTTTGCCGCAGTTACCCGAGAACGATGCCTGACAGCGGCATCAGCAAAAAGCCCGTCCCCGGAAGTGCGCTTCCGGAAACGGGCTTTCCCGTCAGAACTGGCAGGGGGCCTTAAGCGGCCATTGCAAGACCCGAGGCGATTCGGGCGAGCACTTCGTCCTTGCCAAAGAGTTCAAGCGTGCGGTCGATCTGCGGCGTGCGGTCGGCGGCGCAGACTAGAACGCGCAGAGGCGTGGCGATCGGGCCCATCTTGATGCCCATCTCTTCCATGACGGCCTTGATGGCGCCGTAGATTTCGGCGGCCGTGAAAGTTTGCATGGACTTCACGCGCTCGACGAACTTCTCAAGCGCAACGCGGTTCTCGCCTTCAAGGGCTGCCTTGACGGCGGCGGCATCGCGCTCGAGGGGCTTGTAAAAGAGCATGGCGGACTCGGCGAGCACTTCAAGCGTGGCGCAGCGGCTCTTCAGAAGATTGCACACGCCGGCAAGGTCGGCGTGCCCCTCGATCGTGCCGCCGCGCTTTTGAATGCGCGGAGCAACGAGGTCGGCAAGACGCTTGTCGTCGGCTTCCTTCATGTACTGGGCATTGAGCCACTCGAATTTCTTGAAGTCGATGCGGGCGGCGGCGCGCGAGCAGCCGGACAGTTCGAAGACCTCCGCGAGTTCCTCGCGGGTGAACTTCTCCATGTTGCCGTGACCCCAGCCGAGGCGGGCGAGGTAGTTGAACACGGCCTCGGGCAGGAAGCCGCGAGCCTCATACTCCATCACCGAAACCGAGCCATGGCGCTTGGAGAGCTTCTGGCCGTCGGGTCCGTTGATGAGCGGCAGGTGCGCAAACACGGGAACAGGAGCGCCGAGCGCCTTGTACAGGTTGATCTGGCGCGGCGTGTTGTTGATGTGGTCGGCGCCGCGGATGACGTGGCTCACCTTCATGTCCCAGTCGTCCACGACAACGGCGAAGTTGTACGTGGGGATCCCGTCGCGCATGATGATGAGATCGTCGAGCTCGCGGTTGGAGATCGTGATCGGACCGTACACGGCGTCATTCCAGCTCACGTCGCCGTCGTCGGGATTGCGGAAGCGGATCACGGGCTTCACACCCTCGGGAATCTGCTTGCCGACGGCGTTCTCGGGACGCCAGCGGCCGTCATAGCGAGGCTTGATTCCGGCGGCGCGCTGAGCCTCGCGCATCTCGTCAAGTTCTTCGGGCGTCGCGTAGCACTTGTAGGCGCGGCCGTCGGCGAGCATCTGATCGACGAGCTCGCGATAGCGATCGAGACGGTCCATCTGATAGATGGGGCCCTCGTCGTAGTCCAGGTTCAGCCACTTCATGGAGTCCAGGATGACCTGGGTGGCTTCGGCGGTCGAGCGCTTCTGGTCAGTGTCTTCAATGCGCAGAAGGAACTTGCCGCCCAGGTGGCGGGCAACAGCCCAGCAGTAGATAGCCGTGCGGGCGGTTCCCAGATGCATCATGCCCGTCGGAGAGGGGGCGATGCGAGTACGAATTTCGGTCATATGTCTCTAGCCAAAAACAAAAGCGACGGACAGAGTATGAACCATCTGTCCGTCATACGGAAAACCTATTAATTTTAGCCCAAAGAAAAGGCGGTTACGAAGTGTTTTGCTTTTCCCGATCCGGCGGGCTCCCTGAATCAGCGGGCAGCTCGCCCTCGAACCTCCTGCTTCCAGCGAAGAAGCTGGCTGTAGATCTTGCGTTTCATCGAAAAAAAACGGAAATCAAAAACTTTGCAAGCCCGTTTTATACGGAAATCAAAGGAAATTTCTATAGGAAAATAACGCAAATCAAAGGAAACGAACTCCTTAAATCTACGGAAATCAAAAAAAATCGTCCTTGCGACCGGCCGGATTCGCACCGAATCGGACCCCGTCTGCTGCAGCCTCGCAGGCATGCCTGCATGCAAAAAGGCGCCATGCCCATCGGACACGGCGCCCTCAAAAAGGAGCTCAGCGAAAAACTCCTTAGAAGACCGGGACGACGCTTCCCTTGTACTGGTCGATCATGAACTTGCGCACCTTGTCGCTCGTGAGCGCCTTGACAAGGGCCTGCACCTTGGCGTCAGCCTCGTGTCCGGGACGGGTGGCGACAACCACGGCGTAGGGCGAGGTCTTGCTTTCCAGGAAGATCGAATCCTTGACGGGATTGAGTCCGACGCCGATGGCGTAGTTGGAGTTCACCACGGCAAGATCAACGTCATCGAGCGTTCTGGGAACCTGAGCGGCCTCGACTTCGCGGATGCGGAGCCTCTTGGGATTGGAGACGATGTCAAGGACGGTGGCCTTGACGCCGATATTCTTCTTGAGCTTGATCAGTCCGGCGTCTTCAAGCAGCAGCAGTGCGCGGCCGCCGTTGGAGGGATCGTTCGGAATGGTCACCTGAGCGCCCTTTTTCAGATCCTTGAGGTTCTTCACACGCTTGGAGTAGGCGGCCATGGGCAGAATGTGGATGGGCTTGACCGGAACGACCTTGAGCTTGCGGGCCTCGACGGAAGCATTCAGAAACGGCAGATGCTGATAGTAGTTGGCGTCGACTTCGCCGGCGTCCAGGGCGAGGTTCGGGCTGACGTAGTCCGAGAATTCAATGATCCTGAGATCGTAGCCGGCGGCCTTCAGATCCGCACTGACGAGCTTGAGGATGTCGGCGTGGGGGACGGGAGTCGCAGCGACGGAAAGAGGAGTGCCTGCAAGGGCGGCGGTGGAGAATCCGGCGATGAGCGCGGCAGCCGCGGCAACAAGAGTCTTTTTCATGATGA
>DNLN01000108.1:3494-4154 GCA_003488465.1 Sutterella sp.
GCCTTCAGGCGAGGGTGGTTGACGATGAGTGTTCCTTGAAAGGGTGAAAGGTTCGTTCCGGACCGCATCCCGGTCAAGGTTCTGCAGCCGTTGGAAGCAGAATATACGGACGCGGGGATCGTCCCGCATGGTCTGTCCGCGCGCAAATGCAGACCCCTTGAGGTATTACCCGTTGCTTGAGGAAAATCACCGAGCCGGCATGGACGACAAAAAAAGCGGACGGGCCGCTCGGAAGAGGTCCGTCCGCAGGGAAGGCGCTTTGCCTTGCCGTCGATCAGGCGCGGCGCGCCAGTTCAGCGGCCTTGCCGATGTAGGTGTCGGGCCGCAGCTCCATCAGGCGGGCCTTGGCATCTTCGGGAATCTCCAGAGTCTGGATGAACTCGCGGATCACCTCGGCGGTCATGCGGCCCTTGCCGCGGGTGAGCGCCTTTAACTTCTCATAGGGCTTGGGAACGCCGTAGCGGCGCATCACGGTCTGCACGGCCTCTGCCAGAACCTCCCAACTCGCGTCCAGGTCGGCGGCGACGCGCTCGGCGTTGAGCTGGAGCTTGCCCAGGCCCCTTTCAAGCGCGCTGTAGCCCACGAAGCAATAGCCGAAGGCGACGCCGAGGTTTCTGAGCACCGTCGAGTCGGTAAGGTCGCGCTGCCAGCGCGAGATCG
>DNLN01000191.1 GCA_003488465.1 Sutterella sp.
ATTCAGGGACGATGGGAAGAATTTGCGGGTCTGTCATGGCCGAGTGTCGTAGTAGCCCGAAAGGGTGTCAAAGATTTCAACAGGCATGCCCAGCAGGTTGGGGAATTCATCCCGAAGGTCATGCTGAAGCCGGGAGAGCTGCTCGAAGGGGCGCTCGGGAAGGCTGGAGCGTTCGACATGCAGCTGCGGGCCGTCGCTGTCAGGCACGCGAACCCGAAAGCGCAGCGTTCTGCCAAAGGGGTGAAGCGCAATGAATCGCTCGATTTTCGCGATTGCCCGGAGCATCTGTTCGGAGGGAACGACCCCATAGGGGAACCGGGTGAGCAGGCAGGGGCGGGCCGCCTGATCGGGATCGGGGAAATCCATCTCACGCCCGAGCTTGCGGATCTCATCCTTGGTTATGTTGGCCTGGGCTAGCGGGGAGCGGATGCTGAGCTCTTCAAGCGCCTTGCGGCCGGGGCGGAAAACCTTCTGGTCCGAAGCGTTCGTGCCGTCGCAAAGCGGGCTCGGGGCAACACGCTCGAGCAGAGTCGAGAAGATCTTTTTCTTGCACTCGTAGCAGCGGTTTTTCCCCGCTTGCACAATTGCGGGATCTTCGAGCGGGTTGATTGCGACAAGCATGGGTTCAAGACCCATGGCACGGGCGGCTGCAAGCGCCTGCTCGGTTTCGTCAGCCGCAATATGGGGGCCGGTGACATGGATGAGCTGCGCCTTCAGACCGCTTTTCAGTGCGTAAAAGGCGAGGAACCGGCTGTCGAGCCCGCCCGAGTAGGCGATGCTGACAACCCCGTCGCGGCTTGCATCCTGCAGGATGCCGGTGAGTTTTGCTGCCTTTTCGGACAGCTCTTTACTGAGTGTCATGAATTCTTGCTTTCTGTAAAAGGCTCGCCGAGCGCGAACAAAGACCCGTTCGGGACGCCTGCGAACACCTTGTTGGGTAAAAAGACGGTCGCATGCCGTTTGACGGTCATCTGCGGCCAGGGGCCGAACGTGGCGCCAAATCCGAGCAGAGCTCCGAGTCCGGTTGGCGTGATCGCCTCGCCCTCGCCAAGGAACGCCCGGACGGGCACGCCGTCAAGCATGGCAAATGTGGAAGGCGCCGGATTGGGAACCGCGCCATGCGCACAGAGCACGGTGCCGTCTCCAAGCGGAATCGGGCTGGCGACGATCTTCTCGGGGTTCATTGCACACAAAAGCTCGGCCGCAAGGCCAATGGACACGATGTTGGCAAGTCGACCCACTTCGTGAAAATGCACTGACTCAAGGGACTCGCCGTGGACGGCGGCCTCGGCCTGTGCGATGCGGCTCCAGACGGACATGGCAAGCGATCTTGCCGCCTCGCTCATGGCGCTTGACTCATAGATGGCGGCAATGTCGCTTACGTGACGATGCACGTGCTCATGAGGCGCATCGAAGCGAACGGACCACCCGGAGATGTCGTTGACGCTTGTCGGAACGAGAGAGAGCTTGACGCCAGCAAGATTGGGCAGGCGTGCAGCCAGCAGTTCCTCGGGGGTGAGCAGCGGGCTCGCCGTGAGCGCAAGCAGTCCGGCCAGAAATGTTCCGGCGTTAAAGCCGGCATGGATGCGAACCGTGATGACGGGGCGTGACATGGCTACTCCGGGTAGATGGCGTTGAGGACGCGGGCGGCGGCGCAGGCAGCACCGTACCCGTTGTCGATGTTGAGAACTCCGATTCCCGGAGCGCAGGACACAAGCATGCTCGTAAGTGCCGATTTCCCGTGTTCGGCGATGCCGTAGCCGACGCTTGTCGGGACGGCGAAGAGGGGCTTGCTCGTGAGGCCGCCGACGACGCTCGCGATGGCGGCATCGAGCCCGGCGATGACGACCACGACATCGGCCTTGTTGATGTCCTCAATAGCCGCCTGAATGCGCCAGAGGCCTGCGACGCCGCAGTCTTCGTACCGCACGGCCTTCCAGCCCAGGTATTCGAGCGTGCGGGAGACTTCCCGGGTGACGGCTCCGTCGGCAGTGCCGGCCGAAACGACGGCGACTTCGCCCCGGGCTCTTGCGGGAAGCGTTCTGCTCCAGGCGGTTCTCGAGAGCGGATCGTAGTTGTAGGAGGACCGCAGGGTTTCCGGGAGCGAAGCAAAGAAGTCGGCATCAAGGCGCGTGAACAGAATCGGCTTTTCGGCCGGATCGGCGAAACGCTCAAGCAGCGTCAGCAGTGCGCGGCGGGGTTTGCCCTCGCAGAAGACGGCTTCGGGCAAACCAATGCGCCTGTCCCGGTCAATGTCGAATCGAATGCAGGGAGTGGACATGGGTGAATCTGAAAAAAAAAACAACTGAATACCGCGATGCTATCAGTCAAGGGCGAGGCGGATTTTGATGTCGTCCGCAATACGCCACGTTTAGGTAGAAAACAGAGAAAAGCGGCTCCTCCCGAAACCGGAAAGGAGCCGCTTTAAGCCCGGCAGGGGGAATTAGCCGACGCGCGGCACCGTAAGGCTCCCTTCGGGCATGAGGATCACGGACGGATTCTCGCCGACGTACTGCTTGGCGATTGCGAGAGCTTCCTCAACCGTGTCGACGGCGCCCGAGAAGAGCATGTCCTTGGCGAGCTGCCGGTCAAGGCGCGTCACCAGGATGTAGCGGGCCTTGGAGATCGGACGGGTCACGGCAAAAGCCTTGTTCGCGCCGATCTTGAAGTTCTTCTCAAGTTCGCTCTTGATGGCTTCGGGGGTCTTCAGGCGGCGGAAGGTCTCTTCGAGAACCTTGGAGCCCGAGCCCTCCTCGCAGTCGGCGAGCAGGATCACGCAGCCGCCCTTGCGCACGGCGCAGGCCGAGTTGTCCATCGTCTTTTGCATCTGATAGACGTTGATGTCCTTGGGGAAGCCGCCGCAGGAGGCGATCACCAGATCTGCTTCCTTCGGGATCACGCAGCCGTAGACCTCGTCAACGAACTTGCAGGCCTCGTTGTGTGCGGCGATGTAGTCGCCGGCGAACATGCGCAGGAACTCGTGCTTGGCGTTGAGGATGGCGTTGAAGAGGAACACGCTCTTGCCCTTGGCCCAGAGCGCCACGCCTTCCATCTGGTCTTCGTAGCAGGGGTTGCCCTTGGTCAGGCCGAGGCCCGCGTGCTCGTCGAGCATGAAGCTGTGGTTCACGCGCACCGTCTCCATGGCGGCGCAGCCGGGCAGAACGGCCTTGCGTCCGCCGCCGTACCCGGAGAAGTAGTGGTGCACGATCGTGCCGGTGAGGATCACGTGATCGACGTGATTGATGTGCTTGTTGATGAGCACGGGCGTGCCGCGGGAGGTGGTGCCGAAACTCTCGAAGTCCTCGTCCTTGGTGCAGGTGCTGTTGTACATCTTCAGGCGGGAGGCAACGTTTTCACCAACGGCCTCGACCATTTCCTCGTGGGTCATGTCGCGGTGCGTGCCGAGCGAGAAGACGATGTGCATGTCCTCATCCTTGACGCCGAGCCGATTCATCTCATCGACGAGCACCGGCATGAAGTCGTAGCTGTTGGCAACGCGCGTCGGGTCATTGCAGATGAAGGCAACCGTCTGGCCCGGCTTGATGATCTCGCAGAGCGGCTTGCTGCCGATGGGATTCTTGTTGACGGCATCGAGAACGCCCTGGCGGACGTCCTTCATCGGTTCAAACGAGGCGGTGCGCACCTCCTTGATGATGTTCGCGTCGTCCAGATCGAATTCCTTGCGACCGCGACCGTAGGCAAAATTGAAGTGCTTGAGGGCCATGATTGAGATCTCCAATGAAGAAAGGATTTCCTGCTCCGTCTGAAATACCCATTAAGAGGTATGACGAGATGGGTCAGAGTACATCCAAAAATTATAGAACGTTCAGACAAACCGAGGGAAAAAGAAGACCTGCCGCGGTCTGTAAAACCTGCGGCAGGTCATGATGGATGTCAGAGTGATTAACTCTTCTTAGTGAGAGGGGCGCAGCTGCTTGAGGATCGCCGAAACCGTGCTCACGGGGATCTGGCCGGGGGCCGAGGCGGCAAGCCCGGCGGCAAAGGTTGCGCACGAACCGAACAGGGAACCGGCAAGGCGTGTCGCCGCACCCAGCTCTCCCATGGACATTGTGAAGATCGGCTGATCGAACTGCCTGCGCGCTTCGATGGTTGCTTCCATGAGCGTCATAACGTCTTCGGGCTTCTGAGGCATGACGGAAACCTTGAAGATATCGGCACCGGCGGCGCTCATGCGCTTCATCACCGAGAGGATGTCAGCCTTGGAGGGGGTGCCGGCGAAGTTGTGGAAACTGGCGATCACCGGAGTGCCTGCCGAGTGCGCCGTCTTGATGAGTTCGCTGGCTCTTTCGTGCCGGATCTCGACGTCGATCGCATCGAGCAGCCCGGACTCGGCGACTTCGTGTACGCAGTCGAAGTACGTATCGGCATCGATGTCGGCCATGCCTCCCTCGCGCACGGTGCGCATGGTGAAGATCAGGGGCTTAGCGCTGTGGTGCTTGATCTTGTAGGCCGTTGCGCGAAGGTGGTGCGGCTCCTTGCTGTCAAACCAGTCGGCGCGCCACTCGAAAATATCGATGGGATAGTTCTGAATGGACTGGGCGCTGTACACCAGGCCGGAATCGTCCACCGCCATCAGACTCGTCAGGATCTTGACGGGCTGCGGTCCCAGAACAACATTGCCGATGCGGACAGCCTTGACAGGATCGGGAAGGAAGTTGGCCATATGCAGTCACCTCAGGGGGTAAAAGGGAATATGATCAGGGGATTGTATCAGTGACGGTATCAGCATTTCTCTTGCTTTTTCCTTATGGCGACAGAACTTTCATCAGTGCGCATCGACAAGTGGCTTTGGGCCGCCCGGTTCTTCAAGACAAGGTCTCTGGCGCAGGATGCGGTTGAGCTCGGCCGTGTGCGCATCAACGGGCAGCGGATCAAGGCCTCGCGTGAGGTGCGGGGAGGGGAAATGCTCCAGATCGAGCGCTCCGGTGACCGGCTTGAGGTGTGCGTGGTTTCGCTTTCGGCCGTGAGAGGCCCTGCGAGCGTGGCACAGACCCTTTACGAGGAGACTGCCGAATCAAGACAGCGCCGTGAGCAGCAGGCCGCCATGCGTAAGCTGGCCGCCGAACCGGCGCTTTCTATCCCCAAAGGGAGACCCACAAAGCGCGATGCGCGCACCCTGAGGAGGTTTCGTGAGGACTGGAATTGATCCCGGACTAGTTATTTTGGCTGATTTGGCTTAATATCTACATGAATTTGCTGAGAGGAACGATAGATACCCATTAATAGGTATATCTAGGCGCTACTTGGCAATACGCGGAGCGACAGTTCGCTTCTGCAAGATCAACGACTATCTACAAAGGAATAGCGATGGCCACGACCCCTGAGTTTAAGTACGCGCCCATGTTCCAGCATGGCAAGGACGAAACCGAATACTACTGCCTGAGCAAGGAGCACATCTCCACGGCAATGTTTGAGGGCAAGGAGATCCTCAAGGTTGAGCCTGAAGCGCTCACGATGATGATCAATCGCGCCTTCTGCGACGCCCAGTTCATGCTGCGCCGCTCTCATAATGAACTGGTTGCCAAGATCCTTCATGATCCGGAAGCCTCCGACAACGACAAGTATGTTGCCCTGACGTTCCTGCGCAACGCTGAAGTGGCTGCCAAGCGCATCCTTCCTTTCTGCCAGGACACCGGCACGGCGATCGTCCACGGCGAGAAGGGCCAGCAGGTCTGGACCGGCTTTGAGGACGAAGAGGCCATCAGCCTTGGCGTGTTCAAGACCTACACCGAGCAGAACCTGCGCTACTCCCAGAACGCTCCGCTCACGATGTTCAAGGAGATCAACACCAAGTGCAATCTGCCGGCTCAGATCGACATCGAGGCCACGCAGGGTGAAGAGTACAAGTTCCTGTGCGTCGTTAAGGGCGGCGGCTCTGCCAACAAGAGTTATCTGTATCAGGAAACCAAGGCCATTCTCAATCCGAAGACCCTGATTCCGTACCTGATCGGCAAGATGAAGACCCTCGGCACGGCAGCCTGCCCGCCGTACCACATCGCCTT
>DNLN01000097.1 GCA_003488465.1 Sutterella sp.
TTTTCGGGCTTCGCCCCCCAGACGTGATGCAACCCGGTTCGGGTGCGTTCTGTCGTGCCGGGTGTTGGCCCGCGAAGCTGACCGCTTCCTCATTACGGATTCATACACTTTGGACCAGACAATCGAACCGGCTCTCGTCATCGAGGCTGCGCTGCTTACGAGCCCGCACCCCTTGCCGGTGGAGCAGTTGAGACAGTTATTTACGCCGCCCATGAGCAGGGAGGACACGCTCTCTGTTCTGGCGCAACTTGCCGAACAGTGGAACAGGCGCGCCATGCGGCTTGTCGAGGTGAGCTCGGGCTGGCGATTTCAGACCGACCGGAGCGTGATGAAATACCTCGCCCGGCTGTCCGAGGAAAAACCGCCCAAGTATTCGCGAGCGGCTCTGGAGACGCTGGCAATCATCGCCTACAGGCAGCCGGCAACTCGAGGCGACATCGAGGACATCCGTGGCGTCAAGGTCAATCCTGACTTCATCAGGATGTTCCAGGAGCGCGGTTGGATTGAAGTGATCGGCAGGAGAGAGACCGCGGGGCGTCCGGAGATTTTCGGTACGACGCAGAAGTTCCTCGAGGATCTCGGACTGAAGAGCCTGGAGGAGCTTCCCGAACTCACGCAGTCCCAGCCGAGTCAGGAATTTGATTTGTTTACGCCGATTGAGAAGGCGGATGGTTGAAATAGATCTTTCGTAACGAAAATGCAAGAAAATCAAGAAACTTCTGATGTGATGGGCGTTGAGGGTGCAGGTGGGGCCGCGCCTCAGGCAGATGAGGACGGCAAGCCGGTGCATCGCCGCCGTACCCGGTTCATGAGAAAAGCCGGGGCGGGCTACCGCCGGCGTTCCTTCAAAAAATCTGAGAACGCAAAGGAGCTGGCCGGTGAGGCCGCCCAGGCTGAGCCGCAGAATCAGCCGCAGGCCGAAGCAGATGCGCAGGGCGAGCCGCAGTTTCTGTACGGCAGCTTCTTTGATCCGGCCGTTCTGCGCCGCGGACGTCTTGCGGAAAAGCGCGAGGCCCTTGCCAAGAGCGAAAAGCTGCAGAAGGTTCTTGCCGACGCTGGCATGGGCAGCCGCCGCGATATGGAGCAGATGATTCTCGAGGGGCGCATCACGGTCAACTCCCAGCCGGCCTACATCGGACAGCGAGTCATGCCTGATGACGAGGTGCGCATGAACGGCGTGGTCGTCAAGCGTGCTGAACCCACCGGTGGAAAGCACATTCCCCGCGTGCTCGTCTACAACAAGCCGACCGGCGAGATTGTCAGCATGGATGATCCAGAAGGCCGCCCAACAGTGTTCGACCACCTGCCGAGAATCTCCGGCAGCCGCTGGATTGTCGTCGGGCGTCTTGACTTCAACACCGAAGGATTGCTCCTGTTTACCAACAGCGGGGATCTGGCCAACCGCCTGATGCATCCGCGCTACCGCATCGAGCGCGAGTACGCGGTTCGCGCCGCCGGAGAACTCACCGAGCAGGGCAGAGCGCTGCTCACGACTGGCGTTGAACTTGAAGACGGCCCCGCATGCTTCTCAAGCCTTGAGGAAAAGGGCGGCGAAGGACTCAACAAGTGGTATGTGGTGCGTCTGAGCGAAGGCAGAAACCGCGAAGTGAGAAGGATGTTCGCCGCGGTGGGGCTCACCGTGAGCCGCCTGATCCGCATCCGCTTCGGCGCCATCCGGCTTCCCGATGATCTGCCTCGAGGAAAGACGCGCGAACTGCGCTCCGACCGCGTGAGCGTGTGGATCGACGAGATGGAGCGCGAGGCGCAGGGCGCCGAGGGCGCGTGTCCGGCGCCGCGCGCCAAGGTCAAGAAGCCCTTCGGCAAGAGCGCTCCGAAAAAGAGTGCTCCGGCGCAGATGCGGCCCGAAGTGAAGAAGGCCTATCAGGCGAGGTACAGCGAATCCGGGGATCTGTCCCGGTATTCCGAGGACGGGTACTCAAGAGGCGGGAGAACCGGCCGCAAGCAGGGCCGCTTCTCTCAGCCCGATCCGATGACAAGCACGGTGAGCTATCTCGCAAGCGGAGCCCTTTCCAAGGAGCAGAACGCCTACGGCAAGTCCCTTGCCCGGCAGATGAGAGACGAGTACAGAACCGATCGCTCCGGCAACCGCAAGAGTCCCCGGCGCGTCAAGTCCGGCAACCGCAAGTAGTTGATCAGAAGTCCTCGAGCGTCTTTTTGAGCGACTCGAACTGAATCTGGGCCTTGTCCTGAATGGCCTTTTTCGTACTGGCCCGCAGCTTCAGAGACTTGGAGCGGTCACGGACCATGCGTTCGGATTCCTCGTCGCTCACAAGGCGCATCTGCACCGCGGGGCGTCCCGTCTGGACAAGATATTCAAAGCAGAGCCGGCAGTAGTCCGACACGCTCATGCCGTATTCGTCAAGGATCTCCCGGCAGACTTCCTTCATTTCATCAGTGACGCGGAAAGTGATGGTGTTTGAGCGCATGGCGAAAAACTTCCTTGTTTTGTTCGGGGCATTGTAGCGGCTCGGTCGGGGAGCGGGGCTTTAAGGGGCTCAGAAGACATCGGAAAACGTTTGAATTTCAGCGAATTGCAGTTGAAAAGCGAGGACGCGGTACGTATAATGCGCGCCATCTTCAGGGAGAGCGTGCTCCAGCACGGAATCCCTGGGGCGTCGCTACTAGGCTGGGCCGAAAGGTTCGGCTGTTCTCTTCCAAGAGAATATAGGGATGGGCATTCGCCCATTTTTTTTTGATTTTTTCGAATATTTCAATGCAAGCAAGCACGGCACAACTCAATGAAATCGTTCAGAAAACGGTGGAAGGGCTTGGCTTTGAGTTCGTTGAGCTCGAGCGGCTTCCCCGCAATCTGCTGCGCGTGACGATTGATGTTCTGGACGGCGGCTCCGTCACCGTCGACGACTGCCAGACCGTGAGCGATCAGCTCTCGGCTGTTCTGACTGTCGAGAATGTCGATTACGACCGCCTCGAGGTGAGCAGCCCTGGAGTGGATCGGCCACTCAAGCGCCTGAAGGACTTCGTGCGCTTTGTTGGAGTGCCTGTGCACGTGGAGCTCTACGAGCCGCTGCATGCCGAGGGTTTCCCCGAGGCAGGGCGCCGCAAACTTGAGGGCCGGATCCTCTCTGTCGAGGGCGAGCCCGGCAGCGAGATCGTGCGCTTTAGTTTTGAAGAACTCGAGATCGCCCGCACCCCTGCACAGGCCGTCAAGATGCGTCAGAGCAGGAAAAAGCCGCAGAGCGACGCCAAACCCATTGAGGTCGCATTCGCCTTTCAGGATGTCGACCGCGCAAACCTGATTCCCCAATTGGACTTTAGAGGTAACAAGCAATGAGCCGCAATATGCTCGAAATGGTCGAAGTTCTGGCCCGAGAAAAGAACGTTGAACAATCCGCCGTCTTTGGTGTTCTGGAACTGGCTCTTGCAAGCGCCGTGAAGAAGTCCCAGTTCCCGGGCGAGGATGCCGATGTGGTCGTGACCGTCGACCAGAACACCGGTGACTGGACCGCCAAGCGCCGCTGGCTCGTCGTGAGCGACGAGCAGGGGCTGCAACAGCCCGATCGCGAGGAGATGTTCAGCGACATTCACGATGAGCACCCCGAACTGAAGGTCGGCGACTACATCGAAGTGCCTATCGAGAATATCAATACCTCCGGCCGCCGTTTCGCCCAGGATGCCAAGCAGGTCATTCTGCAGCGTCTGCGCGATGCTGAGCGTGAACAGATTCTCAACGAGTTCCTCGCTCGCGACGAAACCATCGTCTCCGGCCAGGTCAAGCGCATCGACAAGGAAGGCGCCATCATCGAGGTGGGCCGCCTTGAGGCTCGCCTGCCCCGCTCCGAGATGATTCCGCGCGAGAATCTTCGCAACTCCGAGCGCGTCCGCGGCCTGGTGCTGCGCATTGAGGATACCAACAAGGGCAAGCAGGTGATCCTCTCCCGCACGAACCCTGAGTTCCTTGCCAAGCTTTTTGAACTCGAGGTGCCCGAGATCGAAGAAGGCGTCGTCGAGATCAAGTCCGTCGCACGCGATCCGGGCTCCCGCGCCAAGATCGCCGTTCTCAGCCGCGACAAGCGCGTCGAACCTGTCGGCACCTGCATCGGCATTCGCGGCTCCCGCGTGACGGCCGTTACCAACGAGCTCGCCGGCGAGCGCATCGATGTCGTGCGCTGGGACGAGAATCCTGTTCAGTTCATTGTCGAGGCCCTCAAGCCTGCCAAGGTGAGCAAGGTGGTCGCTGACGAGGAGCTGCATTCGATGGATGTCACCGTTGATGAGGACAACCTCGCCATCGCGATCGGCAAGGGCGGTCAGAACGTTCGCCTTGCCTCCGAACTGACCGGCTGGAAGATCAACATCATGACCGCCGAGGAGGCCCAGGAGCGCGAGCAGAAGGAAGTCGAGGAGGCCTGCACGGAATTCATGGAGGCCCTCACGATGGATCACGAGGCTGCGCAGGCTCTTGTCGAGGGCGGCATTTTCAGCCTCGAGGAACTCGCCTACCTGCCCGAGCAGGAAATCAAGGCGCTCGGCATTTTCGATGACGAGACTGTCGTCGAGTTGCGTGAACGCGCAAGAAACGTGCTCCTTGCCCGTGCTCTGAAGCGCGAGGAGAACCTGCGTCAGGCAGATGCCTCCCTGGTTGAACTTGAAGGCATGGACAACGATCTGGTGAGCAAGCTGGTTGAAGCCGGTGTGAAGAGCGCCGATGATCTGGGGGATCTCGCCACTGACGAGCTCATGGAGGCTACCGGCATTGATGAGGAGCGCGCCAAGGCGCTGATTCTCGCAGCTAGAGCCTCTTGGAACTAATCCCCGGAGCAAGGAGTAAATCAGAACTATGGCAACAACAGTTTCCCAATTTGCCCAAGAACTGCATATCTCTCCGGAGACATTGCTGCGCCAGTTGCGTGCGGCATCGATCCAGGTGAGCGACGTGAACAGTGTGATCGAGGAAGCCGACAAGCGGCGTCTCCTTGACAGCCTTCGCGAGCAGCGCGCTTCGACTCGCCCGCGCAAGATCACCGTGACGCGCCGTGAAACCACGACGATTCGTCAGCATGACGGCCAGGGCGGCGCTCATACGATCGAGGTGGAGTTCCGCCGCCGCCGGGTGTTTGTGAAGAATGCTGCCTCGCAGCAAACTGATGAGCGTGCAAGGCAGATTGCCGCGCAGCGGGCCGAACTTGAGGCTCAGGCCAAGGCCGCCCTCGAGAAGCAGGCTGCTGAAAAGGCGGCCGCCGAGAAGGCCGCTGCCGAACAGGCGGCTCTCGAGAAGCAGGCTGCTGAAAAGGCGGCTGCAGAAAAGGCGGCTGCCGAAAGGGCCGCTGCTGAGAAGGCGGCTGCCGAAAAGGCCGCTGCTGAGAAGGTGGCTGCCGAAAAGGCTGCTGCCGAGAAGGCCGCCGCTGAGAAAGCTGCTGCCGACA
>DNLN01000004.1 GCA_003488465.1 Sutterella sp.
GCCCGACTCCTCCGTCAACCGCCGCGAGGAGCGGCGGCTGGAGGCCCAGGAGCGTGCGCGCAAAGCCGCACTCAAAAAGCCGCTTCAAAAGAAGCTCGACACGGTTGAAAAGGATCTTCAGTCTGTCCGCAGCGAACTCGACAGCCTCGACGCAAAGATCGCTGACGCCGCCTGGTATCAAAGCGCTCCGCAGGATGAAGTCTCCGAGACGATGCGCCGCCGCGGAGAACTGGCCGCAAGGAGCGACGAACTCGAGCTTGAGTGGCTGGAGATCTCGGAGAAAATCGAGGAGATCGGCTGACAGTCTTTGCGTCGCGCCTATTCGAATCTATGAAAGCCCGGTTTCTCGCGAAGAGTTCCGGGCTTTTCCCTCATCGCTTCTAGCGATTAAAGAGCAGGATCACAAGGCAGGCGATGATGACCACTGCAGGCAGCGCTTTCAGGCACTTGCTTCTCCAGGCGCTCACGCGCCGGGCCTTGTCCTCGGCCGCATAAAGGTCCTCGACGTACCCCGCGAGGAGCTTTTTCTCCTCGGCTTCATCGCGCTCCGCGGCGGGCACGATGAGCGCGGGATTGCCCCAGGCCGTGTAGACCGTGTACGGGCCGCGCTTTCCGATATTGCACTGGTAGTTGAAAACGGCGTTGCCGCCGCATCCGGTGACCTTCTGCCTTAACTCGGCCTCGGCCGAACGGGCATCAGCTCCCTCGCCCGCGGCATAAAGGTTCATGGTGCTTTTGAGGACGACGTAATCCTCGCCGGGGCGCTCGTCGCCCCGGAAGATGAAGAACTTCTTCCTGCGTCGGCTGGGCTTACTCACTGCGGCTCCTCCTGATCCTCAAGTCGTCCGTGCTTTTCATAGTGCGCGATGCGAACCGGTCTGTTGCGCTCGTCAACGAACACGACGCAGGGCCGGTGGGAGGCGGCCTCCTCCGCAGGCACCCGGGCGTAGCTCATGATGATCACCTTGTCGCCTGCGGCGACGCACCGCGCGGCGGCGCCATTTAGGCAAATCACCCCGCTTCCCGCCTCGCCCGCGATCGTATAGGTCTCAAACCGCGCCCCGTTGTTGATGTCCACGATCTGCACCTTCTCGTACTCGAGAATGCCGCTCGCGGCAAGCAAATCAGCGTCGACGGTGATCGAGCCGACATAGTCGAGCTCGGCCTGCGTCACGGTGGCCCGGTGAATCTTCGCCTTGAGCATCTCAAGCAGCATGGCGCTTCTCTTCGGTGATGAAGTTGTCGATGAGGCGCGTCTTTCCGATGTAGACCGCCATGGCAAAGAGCACGGGCTTTTCAAGGTCCGTGACGGGCTCAAGGTTCACGGCGTCGACCGCCTCGACGTAGTCGATCCTGGCCGTGGGCTCAGCTTCGATCACAGCGCGCATCGCTGCGACGATCGCCGCGGGATCGGTGCAGCCTTGAGCGACGAGCTTCTCCCCGGCCCGAACCGAGCGCGAGAGGCAAAGCGCAGCCAGGCGCTCGGCGTCCGACAGGTACGTGTTGCGGCTTGACTTTGCCAGTCCGTCCGCCTCGCGCACGATCGGGCAGCCCACGATCACCACGTCCATGTTGAGGTCGCGCACCATGCGGCGGATGACGGAGAGCTGCTGCGCATCCTTCTGACCGAAATACGCCCGGTCGGGCGCGGCAATATTGAGGAGCTTGCACACCACCGTGCACACGCCCCGGAAGTGGATCGGACGGGTCTTGCCGCAAAGCACCGTCGAGAGCCGCTCCATGTCAACCCAGGTCGTGCGGTCCGGGCAGTACATCTCAGATGGCTCAGGATGAAAGACAAGATCCGCACCGCACGCTTCAAGAAGCGCGCAGTCGTGTTCGAAATCCCTCGGATAGCTCTCCAGGTCCTCGTTCGGTCCGAACTGCGTGGGATTCACAAAATCGGAAACCACCACGCGGTCGCACTCGCTCTTGGCCTTCTTCACAAGGCTCGCATGCCCCTCATGCAGGTATCCCATCGTGGGCACAAGCCCGACGGTGAGTCCGGCCTTTTTCCAGGCCTTCACGCGTTCGCGCACCTGCGCGATCTGAGTCGCTCTTTCAAGCACTGTTCTATTCCTCAACTTATTCTCAATCAATTGCTAGCGCAGACGCTCGAGCACGTCCTGCGCCATCCCGTATTCATGTTCTGCCGCGGGGAAGGTCCCCGCGCGCACTTCGCGGGCATATTCCTCAAAGGCCCGCTTCATATCGCTGCCGGTCTCGGCAAAGCGCTTCACAAACTTCGGAGTGAAGTCGCGGTACATGCCAAGGAGATCCTGGCAGACCAGAACCTGGGCGTCCGTTGCAGCACCGGCTCCGATTCCTACCGTCGGAATCTTCAGCATCCGGCTTGCCCGAGCGGCCAGCGGCGCCGGCACGCATTCAAACACAACCATGCTTGCGCCCGCCTGCTCCACGGCCCGGGCGTCATCAAGAAAGCGCTGCGCAGTCTCGAGGTTTTTCCCCTGCACCTTGAAGCCCCCGAAGCTGTTCACCGACTGGGGCGTCATGCCGATGTGCGCGCAGACGGGGATTCCGGCGTCTACGATCGCCGCAATCCGGTCGGCGACTTTCACGCCGCCCTCGAGTTTGACGACCTCGGCAAAGCCTTCCTGCACAAGGCGCCCTGCGTTGCGCACCGCATCCTCGCAGCTTGCCTGGTAGCTCATGAAGGGCATGTCGACCACAAGGAGTGCGTCCTTCAGGCCCCGGGACACCGCTTGGCTGTGGTGGATCATGTCCTCCATCGTGACGCGAAGCGTGTTCTCGTAGCCAAGCATCACGTTCCCGAGGCTGTCGCCCACGAGCACGGTCTCGATGCCTGCGTCTTCAACAATCCTTGCCGTCGTGTAGTCATAGCAGGTGACCATGGCAAAGCGCTCACCCCTTGCCTTGGCCGCCTGAAGCGTTGCCACCGTGTGTTTCACATCACTCTCCTGCGCCTGCACTGCAAATTGAGTATCTTACTCGCCTGCCTCGGATCTTCCCGCTCAAGATCACATAAGGATCTTCACACTCCAGCGTGAAAGTTGGCAAATCGGCAGGAAATGCCGTAACTGGGAAAGAAACCTTCCATCGGGGAGTCGCTGTCGACCCATCAACCCCAATCACCCCCACCTCCACGAGCGGCTGGAATTTTCCACTCACTGCGTGGAAAATCACGGAGAAGGTTTTCATTAAATAACCGGTAAAAGCTATAAAGGTTCGTTTCCGTGAAGGCTCTGCCGTGCTGTCGCCACATACAAGGCGAGGTAATCCGTTCCTTTTTCTAAATCTTGCCCCTTCTCTTTCTTAGCCTTGCCCCCAACTCTTGCTGCGACCCACTGGACAAGATGAGAGCCGCAGGTTGCACAGTCAACTCGCTTTACCATCCCCTGAGGATGTGTTGCAACCACACCCAGATGCGAAGAGTCTCACTTCACAAACGCACGCAGATACGCAAGGAGCAGCTGCTCGACCACCACCTTGGCATTGATCGGGTGATCCTCGACTCGGCGCACATCGCGCACGCTGTTGATCCAGGGGAAGATCTTCGCGGGAGTCGTCCTAGCGGCCAGGGCCGCAAGCGCCCCGGCTTTTTCCGGAAAGTACCGGGGCGGCACGCGGCTCAATGCCCCTGCCAGGTCAAAGGCCCAGCGCGAGAACATCATCGCCGCTGCGGGAAGCGCAATGCTCTTTGAGACGGATGCAATCGCCTCGTGCACCGCCGCATCGGGCCCGGCGCACAGAACGCGCAGGATCGCCTCCCGCTCGTCGGGAAGGAGATTGCGCCGCTCGTCGGTTTCAAAGACCTCAAGGGGTCTGCCGCCCGCTTCCGTCAGGCGCCGTTCAGGGTCTTCGACGTTCTGGGCTCTCAGCCACTCAAGCGCCGTCTCGCGCCTTGGCATCGGCGCGCGCAGCAGCCGGCAGCGCGAGCGGATCGTGGCAAGCACGTTGTCGATCTCATCGGCCACAAGAAGAAACGTCGTGTTCTCGGGCGGCTCCTCGAGGCTCTTTAAGAGCGACGCGGCCGCCTCAGCCCGGATCTGGTCCGCAGGATAGACAAGCACGACGCGCCGTCCGCCCTCGTGGCTCTTCAGGGTCAGGAACTCTCCGAGCGGGCGCGTCTGGTGAATGAGAATCTCGCGGTAGAGGTTCTTTCTGTCTGCCGTTGCGTTCTCGGGCGCTTCAAATGGGATGCCGCGGGGGAGCGCCTCGGCTTCGCTTACGATGTAGCGCAGATCCGGGTGCGTGTAGGCGCCCGTCATTGCGCAGCCCTTGCAGTGTCCGCAGGGCGTGCCGTCCGCCTCGGGCGCCTCGCAAAGAAGGCTCTTTGCAAAGCGATGCACGAGCTCAAAGAGGCCCGTGCCGCGCTCGCCGTAAATGAGGAGCCCGTTGGGAAGCGACTCGCGCATCGCCACAAGCTCCCAGGCAAGTTCGCTCTGCCAGGGGTAAAGCGCTAAAGCCATGTCTGAACCTCCCTGAGAAGCTCCGCACGGACAAGGTCAGGCGCCTGCATGGTGCTCACGATGAAAAACCGCTCCGGGGCCTTCCTGGCGCGCTCGAGGTAGGCGTTGCGGACGCTTTCAAAAAAGCGCACGCCTTCGCTCTCGAAGCGATCGGGGGCCCGCGTCGCCGCAAGGCGCCTTGCGGCCTCCGCTGGGTCAATGTCAAAGAGCACCGTGCGGTCGGGCTGCAGATCGCCCTGCACGAGACGCTCGAGCGTCTCGACGTGTCTGCCCGGATAATTCTTTCCGCCCACCTGATAGGCGTAGGTTGCATCCGTAAACCGGTCCGAGAGCACCCAGGCGCCGCGCGCGAGGGCGGGCTCGATCACCCGGGCGATGTGATCGGCTCTGGCGGCAAAAAAGAGCAGCGTCTCGGCCGTCGCGCCCATGCCGTCATGAAGGAGCATGGCGCGGATCTTCTCGGCTAGCGGCGTGCCGCCCGGCTCTCGCGTGAGAACAACCTCAATGCCGCGCTCTCTCAAAAACGAGCTCACCGCATCGATCTGCGTGGACTTGCCGGCCCCGTCAATGCCTTCAAACGTAATGAACCTGCCGCGTGCGCTCACTTCTTGCCTCTCTGATAAATGTCCACGGCCCTTTCGTGCTCCTCGAGCGTTGTGGAGAATTTCGTCGTGCCGTCACCCCGGGCAACAAAATAAAGGAGTTCGGTCTTCGCAGGGTGCAGCGCAGCGTGGATCGATGCGCGCGAGGGCATGGCGATCGGCGTGGGCGGCAGGCCCGCATTCCTGTACGTGTTGTAGGGGCCGGGCGCTCTCAGGTGCTTGGTGCGAAGCCGCCCCTCGAACTCGGGGCCCTGCCCGTAGATCACTGCGGGATCGGTCTGAAGCCGCATGCCGACCTTCAGCCGATTGTGAAAGACGCTGCTCACGAGCGGGCGATCCGCAGGCTGCCCGGTTTCCTTTTCAATGATGGAGGCAAGAATGAGCGCTTCGTACGGAGTTTTCACTGCGAGATTCTCTCCGCGGGCCGCCCACTCCTCCTCAAGCGCCCTTTTCTGGTGCCGGTACGCGATGCGAAGCACCGTGACGTCGCTCGTGCCCCAGTTGAACTTGTATGTTTCCGGAGCGAGCATCCCCTCAAGGTGCTTTTCGCTTGCGCCGATCGCCTGGATGAGCTGCTCGGCGGTCATCGTCGCGGCCGAGCCCCTCACCTCCTCGACTCTGGACAGTGCCTGCAGCGTCTGATGGAGCGTTGCGCCGTCGGCAATCCTGAACGTTCCCTTCACGACGTCGCCCGTGCGGTACTTCGCAATGAGCGACTTGAGCGTCACACCCTTTTTGAATCTGTAATGGCCCGCATGGATGGCATTGCTCCCCGTAAGGCGCATGGCAAGCAGCATGGCCGGAACCGTCACTTCGACTCCCGCCTCACGGGTTCTTTCGGCAATCTGCCGGATGTTCATGCCGGCCGCAATGTCAACGTCAACCGAGCGGGCATTGCCGGCAAGATGAAGGGGTCGGGTGGAATAGAACCAGAAGCAAACGCTCCAGGCGACGGCCATGGTGAGCGCCATGAGAAGCGCCAGGCCGGCGAGGACGGCCTTTCGCGTTGTGAAGTCGAGGCGCCCGAGGACTCCCGTCCAGCCTTCGCGGGCAGCCGTGGCCGCAGCAGGAGCCTCGGCTGCTTCCGGGGCAGCGGCCGTCCTAGAAGCCTCGCAAGGCGCCTCTGGCACCCGCCCGGTCTCCTCTTCCTTGTCGGATTGGGGATTTTGCTCCGTCACCTT